>NZ_JBSGZP010000085.1:0-16513 GCF_053611065.1 Streptomyces sp. NPDC054840 | reverse complement strand
GGTTGAAGCCGTCTGGTCACTCGTGCGCAGAGCGATGGCCAACACCGCCTTCGACACCCCCGATGGCCTCGACCGCACACTCCGCCGCGAGTTACACAGAATCCAGCTCCGGCCCCACCTGATCGACGGCTGCCTCACCGCCACAAGCCTGGCCATCAACCCACCGACCCCACCCTGAAAACCTCAGTAACGGTGCGTTGCCCTCTGAGGCACGGCCAGTGGTGTCCCATCTTGGGCGGTCGGACCGGCTTGCCCCACAACTTGCCGTACAACTTGCCCACCGGCTTGCTCTACAACTTGCCTCCGGGCTGGCCCTACAACTTGCCTCAGAGGGCGTCGGGCGCTGGCCTCGGTCAAGGGAGCTGAGCTGCGGGTCAAGGGGCCCGCGGACGACGCGAAAACCCGCCGACTACTTCGCTACGAGACCCCCTCCGACGTCCCTGTCGCTGTATGGGCCGAGGATCCGCCGGCCTTCGCCGCGGACCGGTTACTGGGCCCAGTAACCACTACCTTGCTGCGCCCTTCCGCGCAGTTCCTTCCTTCCTCCCGGAGAGCGGCTCTCTCGTCGCCGATGGAGGGAAGGAAGGAAGGAACGCGCGCCTCAGCCGCCCGACAACGACGCTCGACCTCTTCCTGGCTACCGCAGAAAGACACCTCATGCAGTTAAGCCGTCAAGGGGAGACCGGACCCACGTGGAAATCGGGTACTCGCCGCAGACACGGCCTGCGAGGCTGTGGGGGTGACTGAGACGACCCCTTATGACGCCGCCCGTGCCCGATTCACCCGCCAGGCGCTGGCGCGCCTCGTCCTGTGCGATCACGCTGTGGACGTTGCGGATGGCGCCGCCGGTCTGGTCGCCACCGGGAACGACCCTGACACCGGTCCCGGAGGCCGGGTAAGCCAGGCATTCCAGCTCGCAGAGCTCGCGGAGCGTGCTCTGGTCTCGGCCGTGATCTACGAGCGCGAGCGAGGCAGCTCCTGGGCGGAGATCGCCCAGTACCTGGGCATCGGTCCGGCAGAGGCGGAAGATCGGTTCGCCGCAATGCTGGACGACTGGAACACGGCCTTCGAGGTTCCCTACCGGCTCGACGACACTGGTCGAAAGCGCATACCCCAGCTGCCCACGGCAGCGTATGACCCCGCTTGGGCATGCGACCGGCTCGATACCTGGGCCGGGAACCGGCTCATTCTTGTCAACGACGAGCGTCCCGTCAGCTCGGGTCTCGTCATGGCTGTGCCGGAGGAGCTCCCGTCAGTGACCCCGTAGCGGTGTCTGTTGGGAAGGCGATCGCTTCGTCGAACAGACTGCGCGCCTGAAGGCAGTGGTGGAGCTGGCCGAGCATCCGGTTGAACAGGTGCCGCAGGGCCTGCATGTGCCAGTCTCCTCCTGCCCGGCGGCGCCGGTAGTGGGCGTCCGCGCCTGTGGAACCGCTGAGGGAGGCGAAGGCCCAGAGGTGGCCGACGTGGTTGAGTCGGTTGTTCTTGACGAACCGGCGTCCGACGTAGCGGCGTTTGCCGGAAGCCCGGGTGATCGGGGCCGAGCCGGCGTACGCCTTCAGCCCTCCAGCCGTGGCGAACCTGGTCCTGTCATCGCCCATCTCGCCCAGAATGCGGGCACCGACCTGAGGGCCGATCCCGGGGAAGCTCAGCATGATCGCCGCGTCCGGGTGCGACCGGAAGGCATCCTCAGTGGCCCGCGCCAGGTCATCGACTGCCTCGCAGGCCGCGTCCAGCTGCAGCAGCAGGGCCAGTGCCTGCTTGCCCATGGCGTCCTCGACGAGGGGCAGCTGCCGAGGGGCCTCCTGGCGGAAGAGCTGCTGGATTCGTTCGGCGTCCGTCTCGATGCCCCGGCGGCGGCCGGCTCGCCGGAGCATGGCGGTCAGCTTCCACATCTGCAGCTTGGCGGCAAGAGCAGGTGTAGGTGCGACGGCCAGAATGCGGCGGGCATCAGGGCGGGTCAGGGTTCCCGGCTTGTCCCTGAACGCCTCGATCAACGCCGGGAAGTATTCCCTCAGCAGGGACCGCAGTTGATTGGCGACCTGCTGCCGGTTCCAGACCGCGTCTTGCTGCGCGCGGGCCAAGACGGCGACGGCTTGGGCCAGGTCGGTGTCGGCGGGCAGAGTGCGGTGCATCGGCGCGTCGGTGCGGATGATGTCCGCGAGGACCAGGGCGTCTCCCGGGTCCGACTTCTTGCGGCTGACTCCGTGGCGGTCGCGGTAGCGGGAGGCCGCCATCGGGTTGACCGCGTAGATCTTCCGTGAGCCGTGCCGCAGCGTCGCGACAAGCAGTCCTCGGCTGGTCTCGATGGCCACCGGGATCGGCACCTCCGCGGTGTCGCCGTGTTCCGCCAGCAGGTCGAGCAACACCCGGTAGCCGTCCAGGTCGTCATTGATCCGGCACTTGGCCAGCAGCTTGCCTGTGTCGTCGACGATCGCGACGTCGTGGTGTCCCTCCGCCCAGTCGATCCCGCAGAACACGTCCATGGATCCCGCCCCTTCTCCGGTGTTGTTCTCGAAGGCGAGCACGCGGCGCCGCACGGCGCACTAATTCCAGGGCTCCAAGGCCCGCCACCTCATCAGCCGTGCGCGGCGCCGCAAGCCGCACGGGCGCGCGCCGTGTCCAGAGCTCGAAGCTCGTGAGGAGAAAACGCGTCACCGTGCGGCAGCTCATCCATCGAGGATCCCGAACCCGACGGGCCCGCGGGGACAGAACGTGCGAGGACCGGCCGGCGCCCAGCGCCACCAGTCTTTACAAAGACCTCGCACGGTCGGAGGTGTCGTAGGGGTCACCACGGCACCGACCGGACCACACACGTCCTGCCCCAGGCTGGACAACGCCGCCCCGGGCCCATCAGAGATCCAGAACCTCTAATTACTATCGAATTAGAGGTGTCGTCGTGGCGGTGGGGCATGCCCACTGGGCCGGACCAGGCACGATGCTCAAGATCACGAAAGCGGGGCTCCCACTCCCGGTCACACCTCCGGTGCAACTCCTAGAGCACCTCCACGTGCAACCCTCCAGCCCCCTTCCGGTGCAACTGTCCCGGGGGCTCGTCCACGTGGGCTTGCCCACCTGCGCAGCGCACCGGACGGCCGGCGTCTGGCTACCTCTGCCGGTGGTACCGACGGTCGTAGCGGCCGGGCTCACCGGACATCACGTCGTAGCTGTCGGGGCGGGACAGTCCGAGCGAGGCGATCATCCAGCCTCCGATCGCGACGGACGTCCCGCAGTTCCCGCAGTGGTAGTAGTCGACGTCGGGGGGGTGGGACAGGTTGCCGGGAGCGGCGCGGAGGTCCTGGTGCTGGGGAAGGCGGGGAGGTCCGCGGTCGGCTGTGCCGCTGGTACTCGCCGCGGGCGTCCTCCAGGCGGTAGAAGCAGCCGGGGACATCCGTGAATTCGTCAGCCTGGAGGCGTGCACTTCGACGTCCGAGGCGGTGACCGACTACCCGTCGCCGACAGTCAGGGCAATGTGCGACCCGGCGCTCCTGATGCTGCTCCGGAAGACCGCGGCCGTCGGCCACTTCTACGCGCAGGCCAAGGTCGCGCTACGTCAGACGCGGCCGGCTGGGCGACGATCTTGCACGGCCCGCACACCCCCCCCGATCAGTCTCCCGATCTGTGGCCTACGACTCTTCAGGCGCCGGGGTGAAGTTTGCAGGGCCGATTCTTCCCCGCTGTGGGCAAGCCGCCTGAGCAGGCATCTTGCGGCCCGGGCAAGCCTCGCCACCCCATGGACAACTGGGCGCCACGGCCTGGGCAAGCCTTCGGGCACCGTGGGCAAGCCGTCCCAGCCGGCTGGGCAAACCGTTTCAGTTCGAGGCTCGGCGGACCCGCTGTGACTTAGAAGTCATCTCATTTGGATGACTGGGTAAGCTGTCGGTCGTGGCGGGGATCGTTGAGCGGCTGGTGCCGGATGAGTTGTGGATGCTGTTCCAGCGGGTGGTGCCGGAGGCGCCGTCGCGGCCGCAGGGTGGTGGCCGGCGTCGGCGCGGCGACCGGGAGGTGCTCGCCGCGATCGTCTTCGTGGCCACGTCGGGCTGTACCTGGCAGCAGCTGCCCTCGGCTTCGTTCGGGCCGTCGGGGGCGACAGCCCATCGGCGCTTCTCCGAGTGGACGAAAGCCAGGGTGTGGGCCAAGCTGCACCGCCTGGTCCTCGACGAGCTCGGCGCCCGCGGCGAGCTGGACTGGTCCCGCTGCGCGATCGACTCCGTCAACATGCGGGCCCTGAAAAGGGGGACCTGACAGGTCCGAATCCTGTCGATCGGGGCAAGTTCGGATCGAAGATCCACTTGATCACCGAGAGGACCGGTCTGCCCCTGTCCGTCGGAATCTCAGGAGCGAACCTCCACGACAGCCAGGCCCTCCAGCCTCTCGTCCGTGGCATACCGCCCATCAGGTCGCGCCGCGGACGCCGACGGCGCAAGCCCGCCAAGCTCCACGCCGACAAGGGCTACGACTACGCCCACCTGCGGAAATGGTTACGTCAGCGCGGCATCACACACCGCATCGCCCGCAAGGGCATCGAGCCCTCGCAGCGACTGGGCCGTCACCGCTGGACCATCGAACGCACCATGGCCTGGCTCGCCGGCTGCCGCAGACTCCACCGCCGCTACGAACGCAAAGCCGAACACTTCCTCGCCTTCACCAGCATCGCCTGCACCCTCATCTGCTACCGCAGACTCGCCAAATGAGATGACCTCTTAGCGCTCTACTTGGCGACGGTCGCCAACTGGGACGCTCACCTCGATGCCGAGCCGGTTGAGTCGGTGCTGCGGCGGCGGGTCTCCGCTAGATGGACGTTGATGTAGCGGACGAGGATCAGCGGGTCCTGGGGGTTGTCCGCCTCGAAGGTGACGCGGCGCAGGAGACTGACTCCGTCGAGTGCGATGCCTTCGCGGGCGAGGACGAAGACGAGGGCGAGGAAGGCGGATCGGGCGTTGCCGTCTTCGAAGGGATGGAAAAAGCAGACGTCGAGATAGGTACGCGCGGCCCGGGCGGTCAGCCCGAGAGGTCGGCCCATGTCGGATGCGCTCTCGGCCAGGCACGTGTCGAAGCGGGCAGGTATGTCCGGTCCGATGCCGTAGCGCTCCCGGCCTCCCTTGGCGAAGGCGGGCGAGGTGCGGAACCGTGGCGGCTGCGGGGCGCCCAGGAGGTGCTGCTGCCAGCTGCTGAGCAGTGCGAGGTCGAGCCGCGCTCCTCGTGCCGCGTCGGCTCGGACTAGGTCCAGGGCGCTGAGCAGGCCTTGGGCTCGGGCGGGGTCGATGGCGCCGTCGAAGGCCCGGATGTCCCCCGCCGTGCCGTCCCGAAGGGGCACCACCGGTCCGTCCGTACCGCCGTCCGGGATCTCGTGCCACGGCACCGATTCGCGTACCGCGAGCCAGCACTGCAAGTGGTCCCGAGGCGGCGTGTCTGCGCGCGTACGGCCGTCGGCCGGCTGCAGAGAGAGCGCGAGCTGCTCCGCGATGTCGTCGACCACCACCGTGTCAGGACCGGTCCAGCTGTGGAAGCGTCCGCCGATCGCCTCGTCGACCAGGCCCTGGGCCGCGTCGGGCGCGACTCCCCAGCGGTTGAGAAACCAGGTGAGTACTTGGCTGCAGTGGCCGTGCCAGCCGCTGCCGCACCCGGTACGGTCGACGACCTGCAGGATCAGGTTCCTTGCCGTGCGCTCCCACAGGATCCGCTGGTCGTCGATGTCGGTCAGGTCCAGGGGGAACGCCTCGAACCAGCCGGCGAGGTACTCCAGCCACTCGCGCCACTCACGCAAGGCCGCCTCGACTCGGGCCAAGGTCTCTTCCGGCGTCGTGATCGAGTGCTGCGGGCAGCACCAGTTGCCTATCGGTCCGCCGTCGAAATCCCCTTCGTCATGCGCCCAGCGCCATCCGACTGTCCAGCTGCCGTAGCGCTGCACGAGGGAGTACGACATCGCGTCGGCCCAGGACCTGGCCTCGCCACGGCTCCAGGTGCTCATCACGGGGTCCCCGAATGGGACGTCCGGGCGGATGGGCACGCACCGGGCCGGACCGAGCGAGCGCACTGTCCGCGCCAGGGACGCGTCGTCGAAGGGGTGACGAGTGGGGTCCACGTCGTCCCAGGTCAGGAAGCCAGGAGCCAATTCAACGATCACCGCGCAAGCCTGCCAGGCCCGCACAGCGCCCCCAACCGGTTTTCCCCGCCAGGAGCGCGACGGGACCCTGTCGCCACCTCCGACGCACAGCCCCGCCAACTAATCGGCCGCTGCTTCACCAAGGCGAGGCGCGCGCCGCTGGTCCACGGGGTGATCCGTTAGCGTTCTAGTTGGCGGATGAGCGTCTTAGAGGTCGTTTTCGCCTGATATTTCATCCCGGAATCGGGTGTTATGGGGTCTTCTTCGGGTCGCGCCAGGAGATGGTGTTCTCGCTGGTGAGGCGGCGGGTCATGAGGTCGGTCATGGCGATGTGGATGATGGCTTCGGAGCGGGTGGTCAGGGTTTCGTAGTCGCGGGCAAGGCGTCGGTGGAGCATGAGCCAGCCGTAGGTCCGCTCGACCGCCCACCGTTTGGGTACGGGGGTGAATCCCCTGGTCCCGGGCTTGCGGGTGGTGATTTCCATGTCGATGCCGAGTGTGGCGGCGTGCTCGACGAGGTGCTGGCGGTAGCCGCCGTCGGCCCAGACCTTGCGGATGCCGGGGTGTTCGACGGCGATCTGGTCGAGCAGTGCGGTACCGGCGACGGAGTCCTGCACGCTCGCCGCAGTGACCAGCACGGCGAGGAGGAGTCCGAGTGTGTCGGTGACGATGCTCCGCTTCCTGCCGACGATCTTCTTGCCGGCGTCGATTCCCTGGCCAGCGGCGGGGGACGCTGGTGGAGGTCTTGACGCTCTGGGCGTCGATCACACAGGCCGTCGGCTCGGCGTCCCTGCCTTCTTTCTCTCGCAGAAGCTGCCGGAGCAGGCCGTTGAGCTGGGCGAACACGCCCTCGTCGGCCCATTTGGCGAAGTAGCCGTAGACGGTGTTCCAGTGCGGGAAGTCGTGCGGGAGGTAGCGCCACTGGACTCCGGTCCGGTCGACATACAAGATGCGTCCATGATGTCGCGCAGATCGTGCTCGGGCGGCCGGCCGAAGTCCAGAGCCCTGCCGCGCCGCTCGAAGCGCCAGGCGGCCAGGACCGGCTCGACCAACTCCCAACGGGCATCGGACAGATCACTCGGATACGCACGTCGATTCGCCATACTTCCGGCCTACCGCGCCGGACCGCATGCGCCCAGGCGCACACCCGCGACGGTGGAAGCACACGACCTCGGAGACCGGTCATCCTGGGATGAAACAGGAACACGTGGCCTTTCGCCCCATCAGCCACCCCACCCGTCCCCGCGGGCATCGATCGCCGCCGCAACCTCACCTGCACCGCAACCCGGCACTCCGAAATCTGTTGATAAGCGGGCAGTCTAGGTGAAAACTACCTCTAAAAGAGCGTTTTGTCCCGGCGAGGTTGTTTGGTAGCAGTATGGATGCCTGTCTTGCCGGGGGCGTCTGAGCTTTCTGTCTGCTGCCGCCTGAGGCGATTGGTCCGGGAGGCGGAGGGCAGGGAGGCCGAGCCGAGCGCGTGCGTGGTGGACGCGCAAAGCATCAAGACCTCAGCAAACGTGCCGGCCGGGGGGCAGGGTATCGATGCAGGGAAGAAGATCGCAGGTCGCAAGCGTCACATCGGGGTCGACACTCTCGGCCTCCTCTTGGCCGTGCTGGTCGCCACCGCGAGCGTCTCCGACAACGCCGGCGGCGTCCAGGTGCTCTCACAGATCGCGCAGGCCCACCCGCGGGTGACGAAGGCCTGGGCCGACACCGGCTACCGAACCACAGCCATCGACCACGGCGCCCGCCTCGGCATCGACGTCGAAGTCATCCGCCGCGACCCCGGCGAGAAGGGCTTCAAGGTCCTCCCGCGACGCTGGGTCGTCGAGCGGACCTTCGGCTGGCTGATGCACCACCGACGCCTGGCCCGCGACTACGAAGCCCTGCCCACCCGCTCCGAAGCGATGATCCGCCTCGCGATGATCGACCTGATGAGCCGTCGCCTCACACGAGAAGCCACGCTGAACTGTGCGGTACATAGCGCCCGGACGGGCCGCAACCAGAAAACGTCAGCCCTGGTCAAAGCCGCGGAATGTCCCTGATCCATCAGCGGCGTCGGCGAACTGCGCAAAGTCCATGTTGGCGATGCTGAGGTTGGCCGAGATGTCAGGAAACCACCGAGCGGGGACCCGGAACGTCCGCCCGGGCTCATCCGAGAGGTCCACGGCCAGGAGCGGGTGACCCGGATCCTTCATCGTGGCTGCGTCCGCCAAAAACATATAGACGATCTGTTCGTCTTCGTCCGCGGCAGCCTCTTCAGCCATCAAAGGCCTGGACCCCCACGCCAGCAAAGCGAAGCTCGCTGACATACGTGGCATGGGGGTACTCGCCAGCCGCGTCGAGTGCGGCTCGAACCGCGTCCCAGGCCCCCTCGTCACCGAAGCCGGTACGCAGCACCAGCGAGGTCAGATCATCGGGCTGAGGCAGAGGCATCTCGTGATCCTCTCACTTGACGCTGACATCGACTGCCCAGACCAGGGGCCCCGCACCGGCGGAACTCCTCAAGCAACCCGGCGATACCAAACACCCCTGCCAGGACAAAACGCTCTTTAAGGATGCCGGCAGGCGACGCTGGCCCCCGACGGACGCGAACCCACGACGGACGGGCGGGCGGGTGCCTCTTCCGTCACTCTTCCGTCGCAAGAACCCTAGGGGTTTCCCCAATGCTGCCGTGGTCCGGCGGTAGCAGACTGCTGACGTGCGCAGGGGAGATCCCGTGGCGGAACCGCGACGGGGCCCGCGAGCGGCCTCGGCGCGAGTGCAACGCCCGGGCAGGCAGCGGAGCATCCCCTGGCTACCCCACCCAGGAAAGGACATCCCCATGACCCATGTCGCTGTTCGCGTCAACGACGAACCGCCGACGTTGTTCGGTGAGTTGACGGCAGTGGACGAGGGCCGCCATTTGTCGGAGCTAGCTCCCGCCATGGCCACCCCCGCCGCCGTCGCCGCCGGGGTGGCCCTCAGCGCCGTCGCCTTCACCGCCGGTGTCGCCGTCGGTGCCCGTGCGGTGGGCGGGACACAACCCTCATAGGCCCCCGCGAACCGCTGAAGGTACGACTGAGCGCCGAGCTGCCCCCTGCGGCCCGGCCCGTTTCGTGAACCACCACCACACGAAGTCTGGAGCTGTCATGTCTGTACTGACCGAGCACGTGAATTCCAGTGGGGAACTGGCCGAGTTCCCGCTGAGGGCCGACCGGGCCCGGCAGATGGGTGACCTGGCACCGGTCCTCGCGACCCCCGCCACCGTGGTTGCCGTCGCCGCCGGAGTGGCGATCGGGGCTCAGCTCGCCGCCGTCTTCACCGCCGGTGTCGCCGTCGGTGCCCGTGCGGTGGGCGGGACCCAGCCCTCGTAGCTCCCCGCGAACCGCTGAAGTGTGACGGGAAGGCGCACCACTGCCGGTGTGTCTTCCCGTGTTCGTCAACAGAAGGAGTTCGCCCTGCTGCGCGATCTCCACCATCATCTATCGAGCGGGCGGTATGAGCGACATTCAGGACCTCGGTTACGGACGCCAGTTCGCCGATTTCTACAACCGGATTTTTCCGCCGGGCGACGACACGGCGAAATGGCTCGCCGGCCTCCACTCCGGAGACGGTACGCCGGCGCTGGAACTCGGGGTCGGCACGGGACGCATCGCCCTGCCGCTGGCGGACCACGCCGGTGAGGTGGTCGGTGTCGACTCCTCCCCAGAGATGCTGGAGGTGTTGCGCAGCGTCCTGGCGCGCGAGCCCAGGCCGGTCACCGCGGTGCACGGCGACATCCGGACCTACAGGAGCGAGCGGAAGCACGGACTGGTGCTCTGCGTCTGCGGAACACTGTCGATGCTGCTCGATCCCGCGGAGCAGCAGCAGGTGCTGGAGACGTGCTCGGAGGCCCTGGCGCCCGGCGGCGCCGTGGTCATCGAGACGCACAATCCGACCTTCGTGGACGCAATGCACGAAGGGCGCCTCCGCGAGAACTTCTTCATCCCCTGCGGAGAGGACGCCGGCCTCCAGTCGTACTCCCAAATCATCCCCGCGCAGCGGCTCTGGCACCTGTCGTACGTCTGGCACGAGGACGGCCGCACCCGGCTCGCGTCCGAGATCAGCAGGCTGACGACACCGGCCGAGATCGACGCGTACGCCCGTAGCGCGGGGCTGTGCCTGGAGGCGCGCTACGGGGACTGGCAGGGGTCACCCTTCACCGGCGCCGAGCCCATGACCATCTGTGTGTACCGGCGCGCGGGCGGGCAGGCCGGTTCCGCGACCTCGGAACAGGAGCGGTGAGGACGCCACCATGGCAAGTACTTCGCTGAGCGCCGATGTTTCGGACACGGGGACGATCACGGACGAGCCGAAGACGGGCGCGGAAGCCGCCGGCGTCGCCGCTCCGGGCGACGAGCTGTCCTTGCGGGAGACGCTCATGGCCTTCCGGGGATACGTGCGCCCGCACTGGCCGGAGATCGCGCTCGCCAGTCTGCTGCTGGTGGGGGCGGGCATACTCGGCCTGCTCCAGCCGCTGGAGGTGAGGGACGTACTCACCGCGTACGCGCGGGGCAGCCAGGTGGCGCCCGGGTTGCTGAGGCTGACCGCCTTGGTACTGGTGGCCTCGGTGGCTCTGGCCCTCGGCAACTTCCTGCTATTGCGTGCCGCCGAGCGCGTGGTGCTGGCCGGGCGCCGTGGGCTGGTGCGTCACATACTGCGCCTGCCCATGCGGGCCATGAGCGGCCAGGCGCCGGGTGATCTGCTCGCCCGGGCAGCGGGCGACACCTCGCTGCTGCGGCAGGTCGTCACGCAGACCCTGGTGCAGGCCCTCACCGGTGTCGTGATGATCATCGGCACGCTGGTGATGATGGCGATCGTCGACGCCGTGCTACTCGCCGTCACCGTGGGTGTGATCGTGCTGCTCGGAGCCGTGGTCGGCGTCATCCTGCCCCTCATCCGGCGCGCCGCGCTGCGAGCGCAAGAGTCGGTCGGCCTGATGGGCGCGGCCCTGGAGCGTGCGCTGAGCGCTTTCACGACGGTCAAGGCTTCCGGGGCGGAGCCGGTCGAGGCGGAGCGTGTCGGCATGGCGGCGCGGGACGCGTACGACGAGGGTGTCGTGCTCGCACGCTGGGGCTCAGTGGCGGGGACCGCCGCCGGGCTGGCGGTGCAGGTTGCCTTCCTCGTCGTGCTCGGCGTGGGCGGGGCGCGCGTCAGCAGCGGCGCCATCTCCGTCGCCACGCTCACCGCTTTCCTGCTGTACGTGCTCTATCTCGCCCAGCCGGTCATGTCGCTGACCAACGTCGGCACCTACTTCCAGGCCGCCCGCGCCGCCGTACAGCGCTTGGCCGAGGTCACCCAGCTGCCCACCGAGCCCGTGGACGAGGCGCTTTCCCCGGCGTACGCCGATGATGCGGGGAGCACCGGCGCAGCCTCCCTGGTCTTCGAGAACGTGTCCTTCACCTACCCCGGCCGGACCACCCCCGCTCTGGACCGCTTCTCTCTCCGGATCCCCGCCACCGGCCTCACCGCCCTCGTGGGCCCTTCCGGAGCCGGCAAGACCACCGCGCTGAGCCTCATGGAGCGCTTCTACGAACCGGACCGGGGCCGCGTCCTGCTCGACGGGTGCGACCTGCACGACTGGAACCTGAAGGCCCTGCGCGCCGGCATCGGCTATGTGGAGCAGGACGCCCCGGTGATGGCGGGCACGCTGCGCGACAACCTCGCCTACGCCGCCCCCACTGCGACCGACGAGGAGCTGCGCTCGGCTCTGAAGGCCACGAGGCTCCTGCCGCTGTTCGAACGCCTCGGCGGCAACCTCGACGCCAAGATCGACCACCACGGCAGCTCACTGTCTGGCGGGGAACGCCAGCGCATCGCCATCGCCCGGGCCCTGTTGCGCCGCCCGCGCCTGCTTCTCCTCGATGAGGCGACCTCACAGCTCGACGCCGTCAACGAGGCGGCACTGCGCGAGGTGGTCGCTGAGCTTTCCGCCCGGACGACGGTGGTCGTCGTCGCCCACCGTCTGTCGACCGTGCGTTCGGCCGCCCGTATCGCCGTGATCCAGGACGGCTGCCTGCGGGCCGTCGGCACCCATGCCGCGCTGATGCGCGACGACTCCCTGTACGCCGAACTCGTCTCGCACCAACTGCTCGGCTGAGGCCCACGGCCTCGGACCGGGAGCCGTGTGCGCACCCGGCCCCACCGTCCCGACGCTTTCACCGTCCCGACGCAGACCGTCGTGCTCCCGGTGAGGCGGGATCCGGAAGCGCGCACCGCTTGCATGAGACACGAAGAAGACCGAGAGAGAAAGGACTTCCCTCATGACGCGATGGCCGAAGCTGATGCGTGCCGTCCTGTCGCCGCCGTCCGTGAGCCGGGCCACGGCCCTGTCGCTCAGCGAGCGGCTGAGCGCGGCGACGCACCTCGTGGCGAGTCTGGAGTACCTGACGACAGAGCGGGACCGCAGACACGGCGGGCTGAACAACTGGGAGGTCAACCGTGAGGCCTCCTTCTCGACGTGGTCGCCGGTGCTCCGCAAGGTGCTCGACCTGGCCGCCCGTCCGCGCGTCACCCGCGCTCTGCATGTCGTCCGGGTGGGCGCCGCGGCGACGCTGCTGGCCCCGTCGCCCCGGCCGGCGCGCGTGGCGGCGAACGCCCTGCTGTCGGGTACCTCCCTCGTCCTGTACCCGCTCAACCACTACGGGACCGACGGTTCCGACCAGGTGTCCTTCCTGGTCCAGTCCGTCGCTACGGTCGCCCGGGCGGGGGAGCGGAACGCGCAGCTCGTGGACGCCTGTCTGTGGTTCGTCGCCCTGCAGTCGACGCTTTCCTATGCCGTGTCCGGCTGGGTCAAGATGACCAGTGCAAACTGGCGCAGCGGCCGGGCACTGACCGGGGTGATGCGGACCCTGACCTACGGCGACCGCACCGCCTGGGAACTGGTGCGCCGTCACCCGCGTGCCGCGCACGCCCTGTGTGCTGGTGTGCTGGCGCTGGAGTGTGCCTTCCCGGCCGTGTTTCTCGCGAAGGGGCGGGCGGCGCCGCTGATGCTGGGCTCGGCAGCTGTCTTTCACCTCGCCAACGCCCGGGTGATGGGGCTCGGCCGGTTCCTGTGGTCGTTCGTCTCCATGCACCCGGCCGTGCTGTACGCCGCCGGGCCGCGTGAGCGCACCGCGGCGGACGGCCGGGTGGAGCGGCGCGACGACGCCCTCCCGGTGCTCGCGGTCGGGCTGCTGGCCGCCGCGCTGGGCGTCCTCCAGGTGGAGAAGGTCCGCCAGAGCCGCAGGGTGCTGCGGGGCCGGGGTGATGAGGAGGAGTTCACCGCCGGTTCGGGAAACACGCTCTCGTACCGGCGCACCGGTCCGGACAGCGCCGCGGCGGACGACGGCACACAACCGGTGGTCATCCTTGAGAACGGCCTCGTCGCGACCTCCGAGCACTGGGAGTGGATCGTGCGGGGGCTCTCGGAGCAGTTCACCGTCGTGACCTACCACCGGGCGGGCTACGGCCGCAGCACCTATGGCGGGCCCGAGGACAAGGCGTACAGCCTCGACACCGCCGTGGACGACCTCGTCGACCTGATGAGGCACACGGCAGGTGACCGCCCGGTCGTCCTGGCCGGCCACTCACTGGGCGGCTACCTGGCACTGAAGGCGGCCGGCCGGCTCCCGGACCAGCTCCTGGGTGCCGCTCTGCTCGACTCGAGCCATCCCGCCGCGCTGCAGCGCTCATCCCGCCAGGCACAGGGCCAGGAGATGTTCAGCGGCTCGCTCTCGTCTGTCGCCACCTCGCTGAGGCTCGGCATGGGCGGACTGCTCAGCAACCCCCACTGGGTCGACCGACTGCCGGAGGAGGTGCGCATCCTGCTGACGGCGCACTACCGCGACTCGCGGATGTGGGTGGCCGGGCGCCGCGAATGGCGGGCCGTACGGGAGGAGTTCAACTCCTTCGAGGGGAGAGTGCCGGACTGCGGTGTCCCCCTGCTCGTCATGACGGCCGGACACACGGCCGCCCAGGACCCGGTCCAGGCGGAACTCCACGCCGAGCTCGCCGAAGCGGCTCCGCACGGCGCGCATCACATCATCGACGGCGCCGGACACGACTCCGTGCTCACGGACCGGGACACGGCCCAGTACGTCGTCAAGCTGGTGTCGGACTTCGTTGCGAACCTGGGCGAGGACGCTGCGAGGACCGAGAAGAAGGGGGCTTGCCATGAGTTCCGTTCGAGTTGACGGCGGTGCGGTACGGGCGGAGCCGCGCGGGGCTCTCACCCTGCTGGTACTCGGCGGGCTCGCGGTGTGGCTCAGTGCGACCACCGCGGGCCAGCACCCGCACAGCGGATTCGACCGCGTACGCAGCCATGACAGGAGCGGACTGTTCATACCGAACTGGAGGTTCTTCGCCCCCGAGCCTGCCCAGCACGACTTCCACGTCCTGCACCGCGTCCTGACGGCGGACGGCACGCAGACGCCCTGGGAGGAGACCACGCGGATCACGCCGCGAGCCTCGTCCCAGCTCCTGTGGTTCCCACAACGGCGCCGGGAGAAGGCGCTTTTCGACGTGTGCGCCGAGCTGATCACGCTGATGTCCAAACCGGACCTGGATCTGACGTTGTTCCCCGCGTACCGGGTGCTGCGGGACCTCGTAGGGCTGACCGTGCGGGACACCCACAGCGGCCAAGAGCCCCCGCAGGGCTTCCAGTTCCTCATCGCCAGACACACGGGGCATGACCAGACCCACGAACCGGACTATGTGTTCCTCTCGCCGTTCGTGTGCACCGGTGCCGGCTCCGGCGGCGGGGAACCAGGCGGGGGTGCCCCCGCGGACGGCCGCACCGTGGCGGCGGGAGCGTGAGCTCTCGGTATGACGGGCGGAGCCGGGAGGGGTCCGCCGGGGAGGTGGACGCCGTCGTCGTCGGCGCCGGTCCCAATGGCTTGGCCGCCGCCATCGTCCTCGCCGGAGCCGGGCTGGAGGTCGTGGTGTACGAGGCCGCGCCCACCATCGGCGGCGGCGCCCGCACCGCTGAGCTGACTCTGCCCGGCTTCCGCCACGACGTGTGCTCCGCCGCGCACCCCATGGGCCTGGCCTCGCCCTTCTTCCGTGCCTTCGACCTCGCGGCGCACGGGGTCCGGATGCTGCGTCCCGCGGTGTCGTACGCCCACCCGCTCGACGGGGGCAGGGCGGGGCTGGCCTGGCGGGACCTGGAGCGCACGGTCGACGGGCTCGGACGGGACGGACCTGCCTGGCGTTCGCTCCTCGGACCGCTGGTGGACCGCTGGCAGGGGCTGACCGGCGCCGCCATGTCGGACCTGCGCAGCCCCCCGCCGGACCTGGTCACGGCGGCCCGTCTCGCCCTGCGCATCGCGGAGCAGGGCTCCCCCCTGTGGGGCGCACGCTTCGGCGGATCCCTCGCACCCGCGCTGCTCACCGGAGTGAGTGCGCACGCCATCGCCCCGCCGCGCGCCCCCGTGCCGGCGGGGGTAGGGCTGGTCCTGGCGGCCCTGGGACACGCGGTGGGCTGGCCGATCCCCTTGGGCGGCAGCCAGACCATCGTGGACGCGATGGCCGCCGAACTGCGCCGCCGCGGTGGGCGGATCGTCACCGGGCGGCACATCGGGTCCCTCTCCGAGCTGCCGCGGGCACGCGCGGTGCTGCTGGACGTGACCCCGGCCGGGCTGCTGCGCATCGCTGGGGACGCGCTCCCCGGCCGGTACGCCCGCCGCCTGCGGGCATACCGGTACGGCGGGGCCGTGTGCAAGGTCGACTTCGCACTGTCCGGACCGGTGCCGTGGAAGGCGTCCGGATGCGAGCTCGCGGGCACGCTGCACCTGGTGGGGACCCGCGAGGAGGCCGTCGCCGTCGAACGCGAGGTCGCCGCGGGCCGGCACCCCGAGCGTCCCTACGTCCTCGCCATCCAGCCCGGCGTCGTCGACCCGACGCGTGCACCGGCCGACCGCCACACCCTCTACACCTACGCGCACGTTCCGCACGGATCACCCCTGGACATGGGGGAAGCGGTGACCGCGCAGCTGGAACGTTTCGCGCCGGGATTCCGGGACCTCGTGCTCGCCCGCCAGGTTCTCCCCGCCGCCGGACTGGCGGAGCACAACCCCAACTACGTGGGCGGTGACATCGCAGGAGGTGCGCTGTCCCTGTGGCAGACGGCGATGCGCCCGGTTCCGGGCCTGGATCCGTACGTCACCCCGCTCCCCGGGGTGTACCTGTGCTCGGCGTCGACCCCACCGGGCCCAGCCGTGCACGGCATGTGCGGGCTGTACGCCGCGAGGCAGGTACTGCGCCGGCGCTTCGGCATCACCGCCGATCCGCTGGAGCTGGTACGGGCGCCCTCCGCGGGAGCCGTACAGCGATAGGCGATCGGAGGGTAGGACCGGCGGAGCAAGCGCTGCCGCGGTGGTCAGGTCTAGGCGGCGGCCGCGGGCCCGGGCCC
>NZ_JBSGZP010000084.1:0-16583 GCF_053611065.1 Streptomyces sp. NPDC054840 | reverse complement strand
GAAACACCTCATGGACGTCATCTCCGTCATCCGGACCAAGCGGGACCGCGGTGAGCTGAGCCCCGAGCAGATCGACTGGGTCATCGACGCGTACACCCGCGGTGTCGTGGCGGACGAGCAGATGTCGGCGCTGGCGATGGCCATCCTGCTCAACGGTATGAACCGGACCGAGATCGCCCGCTGGACCGCTGCGATGATCGCCTCCGGCGAGCGCATGAACTTCGACTCCCTCTCCCGCCCGACCGCCGACAAGCACTCCACGGGCGGCGTCGGCGACAAGATCACTCTCCCGCTCGCCCCGCTCGTCGCCGCGTGCGGCGCGGCCGTGCCCCAGCTGTCCGGCCGCGGCCTCGGCCACACCGGTGGCACCCTCGACAAGCTGGAGTCCATCCCCGGCTGGCGCGCGCTGCTCTCCAACGAGGAGATGCTGCACGTCCTGGACACCACCGGCGCGGTCATCTGCGCGGCCGGCGACGGCCTGGCCCCGGCGGACAAGAAGCTCTACGCGTTGCGCGACGTCACCGGCACGGTCGAGGCCATCCCGCTGATCGCCTCCTCGATCATGTCGAAGAAGATCGCCGAGGGCACCGGCTCGCTCGTCCTGGACGTCAAGGTCGGTACCGGCGCCTTCATGAAGAACATCGAGGACGCGCGGGAACTGGCGCGCACCATGGTGGGCCTCGGCACCGACTCGGGTGTCAAGACCGTCGCGCTGCTGACGGACATGTCCACGCCGCTGGGCCTGACCGCCGGAAACGCGCTGGAGGTCCGCGAGTCGGTGGAGGTGCTCGCCGGTGGCGGCCCCGCCGACGTGGTCGAGCTGACCATCGCGCTGGCCAAGGAGATGCTGGACGCGGCGGGCATCAAGGACGCCGACCCGGCGAAGGCCCTGGCCGACGGCTCCGCGATGGACCACTGGCGCCGGATGATCGCGGCCCAGGGCGGCGACCCGGACGCGGCCCTCCCGGTCGCCCGCGAGCAGCACGTGATCACCGCACCCGAGTCGGGCGTCCTGACCCGCCTGGACGCGTACGGGGTCGGCGTCGCCGCATGGCGCCTGGGCGCCGGCCGCGCGCGCAAGGAGGACCCGGTGCAGGCGGGCGCGGGCGTCGAGCTCCACGCGAAGCCGGGCGACACGGTGACGGCGGGCCAGCCGCTGATGACCCTGCACACGGACACCCCGGAGAAGTTCGACTACGCACTGGCCTCCCTGGCGGGCACCTACGACATCGCCCCGGCGGGCACGGCCTTCTCCGCCACCCCGATCGTCCTGGACCGCATCGCCTGACCTGCGGTTTCCCTTCGGGTGAACGGGACCGGTGGACCCCCACCGGTCCCGTTCGGCATTCTTCGGCCTTGCGCGCCCTTGAGGGAGGGCACCGGGTCCCGGCAGGGAGCCCTCGTCGCGCCGTGGTGCGCGGCCGCCGATGAGTTCCGGCGGGCGGGGGAGTCACCCCCTCGTGGAGATCCGACGACTCGTGCTGCCCGGACCAGGACCGACCGCCAAGGACGCGGCGTGCCTGTGCGCGCGCCTGGCCCGGCTGTACGAGGACGGGGCGCGCGCCGTGGAGTGCGATGCGCGGGCCGTCACCGCGCCGGGCCTGGGCGCCGTCGAGGTGCTGGCCCGGCTGCGGCTGGCCGCCCGGGGGCGGCCGCTGCGGGTGACCGGGGCCGCGCCCGCCCTGCGCGCCCTACTGGGCCTCGTAGGCCTCGTCGAGCTCCTCGGGGAGGCCGAACAGCGGGAACCATCGCGCGGTGTCCAGGAAGGCGTTGAGCCCGACGATTCTGCCGTCTGAGATCTCCAGCACCTGGAGCGCCCACGGGGTGTGGCCAGGCCGCCCGTCCTCGCGCGGACGGTACTGGCCGAAGGCGGGCAGGCCGTTCGCCGTCGTCGGGACCAGCCGGGAGCCCTTGCAGCCGATGCCCTGGTTCAGGTGCCAGGCCGCGATGTCCTCGTGGCCCCGGAGCCACAGGTCGAACGGCGGCATCGAGAGCACCGCGTCCTCGTGGAGGAGGGTGGTGAGGCGCGAGATGTCGTAGGCCTCGAAGGCGGAGAGGTACTGCTCCAGCAGCTTCGCCTGGTCCGCGTCGAGGGGATCCGCGGGGTCGCTGTCGCGCAGCGACTGCCCGGCGAGGGTGGCCCGCGCCCGCTGGAGGGCGCTGTTCACCGAGGCCGTCGTGGTCTCCAGGAGCTGGGCCACCTCGTCGGCCTTCCAGGCCAGAACCTCGCGCAGGATGAGCACCGCCCGCTGCTTGGCCGGCAGGTGCTGGAGCGCCGCGACGAAGGCCAGTCGTACGGACTCCTTCGCCAGCGCCATCTCCGCCGGGTCGGCGGTCTGCGGCAGCACCCGGCTGTCCGGGACCGGCTCCAGCCAGGTCACCTCGGGGCGCTCGTTGAGCACGGCCGAGGCCTGGTGCTGCGGGGCCGTCAGGTCCATCGGGCGGGCTCGCTTGTTGCCGGCGTTCAGCAGGTCCAGGCAGACGTTGGTGGCGATCCGGTACAGCCACGACCGCAGCGAGGAGCGGCCCTCGAACTTCTCGTAGCTGCGCCAGGCACGGATGTACGTGTCCTGCACCGCGTCCTCGGCGTCGAAGGACGAGCCGAGCATCCGGTAGCAGTAGCCGGTGAGCTCGACCCGGTACCGGTCCATGGCCGTGTCGAGGTCCGTTTCGGTTGTGGCGAGATCGCTCATGTCCGTCCATCCCCCTGGTGGTTCCGCTCCTTCGGAACCTACCGGAGGGGTCTGACAACGGCAGCCGGAACGCGGTGGAACGCTCCCGTCGGCACCAAACATATGTCGTCATCAAGTTTCTTGACGTCAAGATTAATCTGCGGCACGCTTCGTCCATGTATCTCGACATCGAGATACATGGCGGGGATGCGGACGATACGGGGGGACCGGGATGCGGCGCGGCGGGGAGATCCGGAAAGCACGGCACGGGGAGGGCGGCCTGCTGGCGCAACTGCGCCGGCCGCCCGGCGGCCGTGACGCGCGGATCATGCTGCTCACCCAGGCGCTGGACCGCGCGGGCACCGGCGTGTGGGCCGCGTCCTCCGTCCTCTACTTCACCTTCGTCGTCGGCCTCGACGCCGGGCAGCTCGGCCTGCTGCTGGGCGCGGCCGGGGTGGCGGGCATCGCCGGATCACCGCTGGCCGGCCACCTCGCCGACCGCTTCCAGGTGCGCACCCTGCTGATCGGCTGCCACCTCATCCGCCTCGGGGCCCTGTGCGTGCTGCTGGCGGTCACCGACTTCGGCCTGCTGCTGCTCCTGTTCGCCGTCACCCACCTGGGAGACCGGGCGGCCAAGACACTGGAGATGCTCTTCGCCACCCGGATCGCCGGCGAGCGGCGCTCCACCTACCAGGCGCTGTCGCGCAGTTCGGCGAACGCCGGCTACGCCCTCGGCGCGGGCCTCGCCGCCATCGGCCTCGCCGTCGGCACCCGGGGCGCCTACCAGGTGCTCATCCTGGCCGACGCGCTGTCCTTCCTCGCGGCCGCGGCCCTGGTGTGGCGCACCCGGGAGCCGCGCGGCGGCGGACTCGTGGCCGCACGGCCCGGGACGGAGGAAGGTGCCCCGGCGGCCGGGTCCAGCCCCTGGCGGGACCGCGGCTACCTGCGGTTCGTCCTGCTGGACATCCCGATGAACCTGGACGACTCGATCCTCGGCGTCGGCGTGCCGCTGTGGCTGGTCGGCCACACCACGGCTCCGCACGCCCTGATCCCGGCCTTCGTGGTCATCAACACCGTGCTCGTCGTCGCCCTGCAGCTACGGGTGTCGGCGCGGGTCCGCGGCGCCCGCCAGGCGGCGGGCGTCGTCGCCTGGTACGGCCTGACGGCGCTCGCCTGCTGCGCCTTCCTGGCCGCCGCCCCCGCGGGCGGGGTCCTGGCCGCCTCGGTGGCCCTGCTCGCCGCGGCCGTGCTGGCCACCGCGGCGGAGCTGATGCGCTCGGTGAGCTCCTGGGAGCTCGCGGTCTCCCTCGCGCCGAAGGAGGCGCGCGCCTCCTACCTCGGAGTGGCCGGCATGGCCCAGTCCGTCCAGAAGTCCGCGGGCCCACTGCTGCTCACCGGCGCGGTGATGGCGGCCGGCCCGGTCGGCTGGCTGACCCTCGGGGCCGGGGTGGCGGGTCTGTCCCTCGTCCAACGCCGCTCCGCCCTGCGGCGGTTGGACCGCCTGGGTGCCGCGCCCGCGCCTGCCGCGCCTGCCGAGTCCACCGCGCCCGCGTAGTGCTGACGGAAAGGTTCACCGGGTCACGACGCCCGGCACGGCACCTCGCCGCGTTGTCGGACCGCACAAGTACGTCCAGTACGAGCCGCGGCCCTCCGCCTTGCGATGCACCACACCGGACGCCGCAACCCGGCAAACCTTCCCGGCCACAGCACTAGGTCCCGGGCTTGCGCCCGTACACGTAGACGTCCTCGCCCTGCCCCAGCAGGTTCCAGTACGCCTTGGCGTCGGCGGACCGCATGTTCACGCAGCCGCCCGAACCGGGCGGATTCCACATGCTCTTGGTGGTCGAGTGGAAGGCGATGCCGCCGTCGAAGAACTGCGCGTACGGCATCGAGACGTCGTAGAGCGTCGACCAGTGGTCGATGTTCCGGTAGTAGATCTTCTTCAGGCCGGTCCGGGTCTCCGTGCCGTCCTTGCCGGTGCGGACCGGGACGGGCCCGTACTTCAGGGTGGCGCCGTCCTGGATCCAGCTGAGCTGCCGCGTCAGGTCGACGCAGGCGATCCGGCCCCGGTTCACCGGGCAGGCGCCCGCCGCGTTCGGGGTGGTGCCGGCCGCCCGCTGGGCCAGCATCGTGCTCATCGTCTGCCAGGTCAGCGGCCCGGCATAGCCCTGGGTCGGGGTGATTCCGTGGCTCGCCTGGAAGGAGCGGATCGCCGTGCAGTCGGCCGCCGACTGTTTCCCGTCCACCGGCCGCCCGAGGAACTGTTCGGCCTGTCGCTGGTACGGCCCGGCGGTGAGGTTGCAGGGCGCCGCGGCCTGCGCCGCCCCGCCTCCCGCGACCACCACCGGCAGCGCCAGCGCGACCGCCCCGACCAGCACCGCCGCCCGCAGCCCCACGCGCCCGTGTGACGCCCGTGTCCGCGTCCCCATCCGGTCCTCCCCCGCTCGCACCGCATCGTTCTCCGTATTCAATGCCCGGAAAACGAGCAGGTGTTGCCACGTCGGGAGCGTAGATTTCGTCAGCGCGCGCCCACGGCCGACACCGGCATCCGCCGCTCCGCACGCGCCGCGTGCGACCCGTACAGGGTGATCGACACGACGCCGAGCACCGCCAGCAGCGCGATGCCGACCGTGGCCGCCCATCCGGCCCCGTGGTAGGCGAGGGCGCCCAGGGTGCCGCCCGCACTGGAGCCGAGGTAGTACGCCGACTGGTAGAGCGCGGAGGCCTGCGCCCGGCCCGTCTTCGCCGTCCGGCTCACCGCGGCCGAGGCCACCGCGTGGCCCGCGAAGAAGCCCGCGGTGATCAGCACCAGCCCGAGCACGATCGCCGCCAGCGAGTCGGACAGCGACAGCAGCAGCCCGAGCGCCGTGGTCGTCACGGCCAGGTACAGCGCGCCGCGCCGCCCGGTACGGGCCACCAGCCGGCCGGCGGCCGCCGAGGAGACCGTACCGACCAAGTAGATCAGGAAGATCGACCCGACGATGCCCTGCCCGAGCGAGAAAGGCTCGTCCACCAGGCGGTAGCCGATCACCGTGTAGACCGCGCCGAAAACCGTCATGAACAGGGCGCCGATCCCGTACAGCCGCAGCAGCAGCGGATCGCGCAGATGACCGGCGACGGTACGGCCCACCGCGCGCGGGTTCAGCGACGCCGGGCGGAAGAAGCGCGCCCGGGGCAGCAGCACCAGGAAGGCCACGCCGCACGCCAGCGCCATCAGGGCGACGGCCAGCAGGCCCGCCCGCCAGCCCCACAGCTGCGCGGCCCAGCCGGTGACGAGACGACCGCTCATGCCGCCGATGGAGTTCCCCGCCACGAACAGGCCGATCGCCGCCACCAGCGCCTTCGGCCTGACCTCCTCCGCCAGGTACGCCATCGCGGAGGCCGGGATCCCGGCGATCGCCGCGCCCTGGACGGCGCGCAGCACCACCAGCCACTCCACGTTCGGCGCGAACGGCACCAGCAGGCCGACGCCGACGGCGATCACCATCGAGTACGTCATCATCCGGGTGCGGCCGAACCGCTCGGACAGCGCGCTCAGCGGGAGGACGAACAGGGCGAGCGCGCCGGTGGCCGCGGACACCGTCCAGCTGGCCTGGCCCGCCGTCACCCCGAAGCCGGCGGAGATCGCGGGCAACAGCGCCTGGGTGGAGTAGAGGAGGGCGAACGTCGCGAGTCCGGCGGCGAAGAGCGCGAGGCTCATCCGGCGGTAACCGGGGCGGCCGGGGGAGAGGGGCTGCGGTGCGGGGAACGACGGGGTGGAGGCACCCGGGATGACGGGTGCCCCGGTATGAACGGGAGGCATGCTTCGAAGGTAGGCCTGTGATTTTCATGCGTCCAATGCACAAAATCGCGATAATCGATCCACTGATGCATCAAGCGAGCTCAGAGGCGTGGATGTCGATGAACCGTTACGTAGAAGACATGGCAGTGACAACTCTGCTGGCGCCGCGGCTGGCGTATTTCGTCGCCGTCGCCCGCCACGAGCACGTCACCCGCGCCGCCCACGAGCTGGGCGTCCCGCAGTCCACCCTGTCCCGCGCCATGGTCCGGCTCGAACAGGACCTCGGCGTCACGCTGTTCGCCCGCAGGGGCCGTACGGTCGCCCTCACCACGGCCGGCCGCACCTTCCTGGCCTCGGCCGAGCAGGCCCTCACCGAGATCGACCGGGCCGCCGAATCCGTACAGCAGGACGCCGATCCGGCGGCGGGCAAGGTGGCCTTCGGCTTCCTGCACACCCTGGGGTCCGAGACCGTACCCGGGCTCATCCGCGCCTTCCGCGCCGACCACCCGCGCATCCGCTTCTCCCTCGTCCAGAACTACGGCGAGGCCATGCTGGAGAAGCTGCGGGCCGGCGAACTGGACCTGTGCCTGACCTCCCCGCTGCCGGACGCCCCCGACCTGGTCGCGCGCCGCCTGGACGAACAGCGGCTGCGGCTGGTGGTCCCGGACGACCACCGGCTCGCGACCCGCAAGCGCATCCGCCTCGCCGAGGCCGCCGAGGAAACCTTCGTCACCCTGGAGCCCGGCTACGGCATGCGCCGCATCACCGACGACCTGTGCGCGGAGGCCGGGTTCACCCCGAAGATCGCCTTCGAGGGCGAGGAGGCCGAGACCCTGCGCGGCCTGGTCGCGGCCGGCCTCGGCGTGGCCCTCCTGCCACCCCCGGCCGTGGCCCGCCCCGGCGTGGTCGAGCTGACGGTCACCGCCCCCCGCGCCGTCCGCGAGATCGGCCTCGCCTGGCTCGACGGCCACCCCGACACCCCACCGGTGGCGGAGTTCAAGCGCTTCCTCCTCTCCCGCCGCGGCCGCCTGATCCCCGAACTGGAGCCGTCCGCATAGAGGTTGCCGTGTCGTCGCCGCCCGCGAGCGGCCGCGGTGGTCGCGCCGGAGCCGTTCGGTGCCATCCGACCGTGAGGAGGGCGGAGCGGCGGGTACGGACGGACCGGCGCGACCCCCGGAACCTGAGGGAGCGCGGGCCCGTCACGTCAGCTGTCAGCCGTCAGCCGTCAGCCGGCTTCGCGTAGTCGTGGTAGCCGGTCCAGTCCAGTGCGACGCACGGCTCGTCCCCCAGGACCCAGGCGTCGTGCCCGGGGGCGATCTGCATGAAGTCGCCCGGGCCGAGGTCGCCGCTCTCCCCGTCGTCCATGACGATCTTCATCCGGCCGCTCACGATGTACCCGGTGTGGGCGGAGCGGCAGCTGTCCGTGCCGGCCAGCGGCTTGATGTGCAGCGACCAGCGCCAGCCCGGCTCGAAGACCGCGCGTCCCACCGCCCCGCCCTCGGTGTTGAACAGGTCCAACCTGCCCGTGCCGGCCTCGAAGGGCCGCGTCTCGTCAGGCTTGTCGAAGTTCCTGTAGACCAATCCGCCCATAGTTCAGTCGCCTCCGGGAGTCTGGCAGCACACCCCGAGTCCAATTCCCACGGTACGCGCCCCGCCGATCCGCGCCCGTGGATCACTCCCGCGCGGATCACCTCCTCAGCGACCTGCCGAAGCCGGAGGCCAGTGGCATCCGCAGGCCCAGGGGCGGCGGCGCGGCCAGGGCGTCCGTCACCGGCCGCGAGTACCGCCCCGAGGAGACCGCGCCCAGGATGAAGTCCACGGCCAGAGCCACCACTTCCGGCCGGTGTTCGCGCAGCCCGTGTCCGTCCGAATGCACCTCGAAGCGGCACGTCGGCCGGTTCGCCTTCTTCGCGCGCGCCGCCAGCCGGAAGGAGGCCTCCGGGTCGCTGCGCGCGTCGTCGGTGCCGTGGACGATCAACACTTGCCGTCCCGCCAGCTGTTTGACCGGTTCAGGGGAGCCGGCCGGGGCCGCCTCCGCCAAACAGGGCGCCAGCACCACGATCGAGTTGACGGCCGCGTGGCCCGCGGCCCGCAGCGCGGCCAGTCCTCCCGCGCCGTAGCCGACCAGGCACACCGGTACGTCGCCGTACCGCCGCACCGCCTCGTCCGCGGCCCACCCCGCCTGCTCCTCCCGGGCGGAGTCCCCGCCGTGGACGACCATGTGCGTGACCAGCCCCTCCGCCCCGCCCGCCCGGGCCAGCGCCCGCGCGAGCGGACGCATGGGACCGGGGGAGAACCTGGACGCCCCGGGGAGCAGGAGCACCACCCCGTTGACCGCACTTTCCGTCGAACCCGAGCCGGTTCTCGCGCCGGCCGCCCGCCCCAGACGGGCCCCGCGCGCCGGCGGCGCATGCTGTGCCATGGCGGAACAGTCTCAGACCTTCAGGTGTACGCCATCCGTCCGCGCGGTCTCTGTTACATATCGACGCCCGCCGGGGACATTCCGCTCTACGCGCGTAGGAGTAGAGTGCGCAGATGACGAGCGAGACCCCCAACCTGCCGACCCCGGATCAGATCCGCCGTTCCCCGAAGGTGCTGCTGCACGATCACCTCGACGGCGGACTGCGTCCCGGGACCATCATCGAGCTGGCCCGTGAGGTCGGCTACGAGAACCTCCCCGAGACCGACGCCGACAAGCTCGGCATCTGGTTCCGCGAGGCCGCCGACTCCGGCTCCCTGCCGCGCTACCTGGAGACCTTCGCGCACACCTGCGCGGTCATGCAGACGAAGGCCGCCCTCTTCCGGGTCGCCGCCGAGTGCGCCGAGGACCTGGCCGAGGACGGCGTCGTGTACGCCGAGATCCGCTACGCGCCCGAGCAGCACCTGGAAGCCGGCCTTTCCCTCGAAGAGGTCGTCGAGGCCGTGAACGACGGCTTCCGCGAGGGCGAGCGCCGCGCGAAGGCCAACGGCCACCGCATCCGCGTCGGCGCGCTGCTGACCGCGATGCGCCACGCCGCCCGCGCGCTGGAGATCGCCGAGCTGGCGAACCGATACCGCGACAACGGCGTGGTCGGCTTCGACATCGCCGGCGCCGAGGCCGGGTTCCCTCCCACCCGCCACCTCGACGCCTTCGAGTACCTCAAGCGCGAGAACAACCACTTCACCATCCACGCGGGTGAGGCCTTCGGCCTGCCGTCGATCTGGCAGGCCCTGCAGTGGTGCGGCGCCGACCGCCTCGGTCACGGTGTGAAGATCATCGACGACATCGAGGTCGCCGAGGACGGTTCCGTGACCCTGGGCCGCCTGGCTTCGTACGTCCGGGACAAGCGCATCCCCCTGGAGATGTGCCCGACCTCGAACCTGCAGACCGCCGCGGCCGCCTCGTACGCCGAGCACCCGATCGGTCTGCTGCGCAAGCTGCACTTCAGGCTGACGGTCAACACGGACAACCGGCTGATGAGCGGCACCAGCATGAGCCGCGAGTTCGAGCACCTGGTCGACACCTTCGGCTACACCCTCGATGACATGCAGTGGTTCACCGTCAATGCGATGAAGTCCGCGTTCATTCCTTTCGATGAACGACTGGCCATGATCAATGAAGTGATCAAGCCCGGTTATGCGGAGCTGAAGTCGGAGTGGCTGTTCCGGCAGACCGCCTCCACCAGCGGTTCTGTCTCGGCCTAGGTCGCGGCATGACGTAACGGAAGCGCCCGGGAGGGATAACACCCGGGCGCTTTCTCATATTTAAGGATGTTTGCGGGCGGCGGTTTGAAGTGGCTAGTTTGCGGAGCCGCTCAATTCCCCGTCGCAAGGACAATTTTTCATGAAGAAGTCAGCTGCCAAGACCCTCGGTACCGCCGTTCTCGGTGCCGCCTTCGCCGCGGTCGCCGCCGGTACCGCCTCCGCCGCCGTCCCGGCGGTCGGCCTCACCGACGCGCTGGGCTCCGCCACGGGCATGCTCCAGGGTGCGACCAGCCAGCAGCAGGTGGGCGGAGGGGCTCAGCAGTCGAGCGACCCCACCTCGCAGATCACCGGAGTGCTGAACCCGCTCACCAACAGCCTGAACGGCCTCGGCGGCTGATTCTGCCGCCACTGCGACGCGTACACGTGTGCGGTGAGCGCATGCCCTTTCGACCAGGTATGTGTCCCGCCGCGCCGTGTGCCACGATCGCCACCAACTGCCCGCCGACTCTTGGGTATGAGGTTCTCGGTCATGCGCATGAAGGCACGAGCGACGATGGTCGCGCTGGTCCCCACCCTGCTGTGCGCAGCCGTGGGGTGCAGCAGCACGAACACCCCCGCGACGGACAAGGCCCCCGATGCCAAGGGCTCCGTGGGCAGCGCCTCCGCCGCGCCCGGAGTCCCGGCGCCCTCCGCCGGGGCAGCCGGATCGGCCGCGCCGAAGACCGGTGGCAGCAGGCTTGAACGGTCCGCGCTGGCCCAGGGAGACCTGCCCGGCTACCAGGTTTCCGCCCAGGGCAAGAACCCCCAAGCCCCGGACGGCCAGCCGCAGGCCGACAAGAAGGCCTGCCAGCCGCTGGCCGACGTCATGGGCGACAAGCCGGACCCGTCCGCGCGCGAGACCCTCAGCCGTGGCGTCGGCTCCCGGAAGCAGGTCGGGCTGGCCGTCTCCGCCGCCGTCAGCTCGTACTCCGAGAGCGACGCCAAGGCGCTGATCTCCCGGCTCAAGGCCGCCGTCGCCGCCTGCGGTACGGGCTTCTCCGCCAAGGTCGGGAAGCAGACCGGCGCCTATCGCGAGGTCCGCCCCGCCGACTACCGCACGGGCGGCGACGAGAGCGTCAGCTGGACCATGACCGCGGCCGCCGAGGGGGTCTCGGCGCAGGTCCACCTGGTCGTCGTACGCGAGGGCGACACCGTCGTGCGGCTGACGGCCCTCAATGTGGCGGCCGCCCAGCAGAAGGCGCGGGTGCCGCAGGAAGTGGCGGACAAGCAACTGGAGAAGATCAAGACGGCCCAGCAGGCCGGCTGACCCGAGGATGCGCCGACCGCCGGACTACCAGGCGGCCGAGGCGGACTTCTCGTTCGGCAGCAGCACCCACAGCGCTATGTAGATCAGGAACTGCGGGCCGGGCAGCAGGCATGAGACGACGAAAATGGCGCGCATCGCGTTCGTGGAAATTCCGAAACGCCGCGCCAGTCCGGCGCAGACTCCGCCGATCCAGCGGCCGTCACGGGGGCGGACCAGGGCGCTCATGAGATTCTCCTTCGTCGGTATCGCTTTCTGCGATGGCTCAATACTCCCGCGGGACCGCCGACAGAACGTCGGTCCAGCGGCCGAGCCCGACCCTGGAAATCTTCGGGGTATCCCCCTGATAAACAGTGTGTGAGCGCCTCAGCCGGGCCCGCAGCGCCGGTACGACGGACACGTGCGCGAGCACCACGCCGATGGTGTTCAGCAGCACCGAGTCCACGTCCACGACCTGTCCCGGGACCGCCGTCTGCAGCATCTCGATGCACACCGAGACCAGCGCGCCGGCGGCCGCCGTCCGGGCCAGCGAGGACCACGCGGACAGGGCGGACGGCGCGAGCCGGCCACTGATCAACGGGACCAGTACCCCGAGCGGGGCCAACAGCGCGAGCCCCTCGCCGATCTGCCGGGCGGCCCCCAGGGGACCGAGGGCCAGGTCCGCCGTGATCCCCTCCAGCGGGCTCAGATTGGCCGCCGCGGCCCAGGGCACGTCCAGCGGCCGCAGAGTCAGCCAGCCGACGACCACGAAATGGGCGGCGAGCAGGACCCCGGCCAGGAGTCGCAGACGGAGATGGACCGTGGTGGCGGCGTTTTCGCCGGCCTCATGACGCTGCACACCTGCGAGGACGCATCACCCGGTAGCCCCGGTTCCGGCCCGGAGGGGGGTGTGGCCGGGAGCACCCGAGAGGGTGCGGAGCTGGCGTTCCGGCCGGTCAGCGCGTGGCGATGAGGACGATCAGGAGCAGCGCGCCGATCAGGGCGGGCGCGATGATCTCGTACGACCAGCGCACGCGCACACTGCCCTGCGCGCCCGGCCGCGCGGCGTTCAGTTCGGCCAGTCCCTGCAGTTCGTCGACGATCCGGTCGGCATTGGCCCGCATCGGTTCGGAGGCGGAGGCCGAGGCGGAGGTGCGGCCCCGCGCGGCGGGGTCGCCCGCGCTGCCCGGGTCCCGGCGGTCGATCGCGTTGCGGCGCATCTGCTGCCGGTTGGCCTTCTTCCGCTCCCGCAGCGAGACCGGCACGGACCAGAGCTGGTACTTCGATCCCTCGGCCAGCACCTCGGCCGAGTACCCGGCGCGCACCGCGTCCACGGCCGCCCAGGGCAGCTCGATGATCCGGAACGGGTTCCGCACGCGCATCCGGTCCTCGTTGGCGAAGACGGCCGGGCGGATCGTGAACGCGACGATCAGCGGTACGGCGCACAGCGCCACCGCCGAACCGATCCACGGGGTGTTGCCGGAGCCCCGCACCACGGCGTCGCCGCAGAGCCAGGCGGTCAGCGCGAGCAGCAGTGCCCCCGAGACGATGCCCATGGAGGATCGGTAGACCCGGTCTGCGTACACCGGCTCGTCGGTCGGCTGCTGGCTGCTCATGGGGTCGATTCTGCCCCACCGCGCCGCCTGGACGGATCAGCCCGCCGGATCGGGGTCGAGGATCAGGTGGCCGAGCGCGGAGGTGTCGATTCCGTAGCGGATTCGAGGGCGGGGGTGACAGGTCGCTACGCGCGTAGATATGCTCACCTGGTGACCATGCCCACCACCCTCACCGCATTCGCTGACGTGACGACGTCCGACAGTGCGCTGCGCCGCTTCCTGCACGGGCTGCCCGGCGTCGACACTGTCGGCCTGGAGGCCCGCGCGGCCTCCCTCGGCACCCGTTCGATCAAGACGACGGCCAAGGCGTACGCCATCGACCTGGCCATCTCGATGATCGACCTGACGACGCTGGAAGGCGCGGACACCCCGGGCAAGGTCCGGGCGCTCTCCGCCAAGGCCGTCAATCCCGATCCCACCGACCGTACGACCCCGATGACGGCCGCCGTCTGTGTCTACCCCGACATGGTGGCCACGGCGAAGGCCGCGCTGAACGGCGCCGACGTCAAGATCGCCTCTGTCGCGACCGCCTTCCCGGCCGGCCGCGCCGCCCTGCCCGTCAAGCTCGCGGACACCCGCGACGCCGTCGCCGCCGGCGCCGACGAGATCGACATGGTCATCGACCGTGGCGCCTTCCTCGCCGGTCGCTACCTGGAGACGTACGAGCTGATCAGGGCCATCAAGGAGGCCTGCGTCCGCGAGGACGGCAGCGCCGCGCGCCTGAAGGTCATCTTCGAGACCGGCGAGCTGTCGACCTACGACAACATCCGCCGTGCCTCCTGGATCGGCATGCTCGCGGGCGCCGACTTCATCAAGACGTCGACCGGCAAGGTCGGGGTCAACGCCACTCCGGCGAACACCCTGCTCATGCTCGAAGCCGTACGCGACTTCCGCGCGCAGACTGGAATCCAGATCGGCGTGAAGCCGGCCGGCGGCATCCGCACCACCAAGGACGCCATCAAGTTCCTGGTCCTGGTCAACGAGACCGTGGGCGAGGACTGGCTGAGCAACCACTGGTTCCGCTTCGGCGCCTCCAGCCTGCTCAACGACCTGTTGATGCAGCGCCAGAAGCTGAGCACCGGCCGTTACTCCGGTCCCGACTACGTGACGGTGGACTGATCACCATGGCATCTGTATTCGAGTACGCACCGGCTCCCGAGTCCCGCTCGGTCGTCGACATCGCTCCCTCCTACGGGCTCTTCATCGACGGTGAGTTCACCGACGCCGCCGACGGCAAGGTCTTCAAGACCGTCTCGCCGAGCAGCGAGGAGGTGCTGGCCGAGGTCGCCCAGGCCGGCGCCGCCGATGTGGACCGCGCCGTGAAGGCCGCACGCAAGGCCTTCGCCTCCTGGTCCGCGCTGCCGGGCTCCGAGCGCGCCAAGTACCTCTTCCGCATCGCCCGGATCATCCAGGAGCGCAGCCGCGAGCTCGCCGTCCTGGAGACCCTGGACAACGGCAAGCCGATCAAGGAGACCCGCGACGCGGACCTCCCGCTGGTCGCCGCGCACTTCTTCTACTACGCGGGCTGGGCCGACAAGCTCGACCACGCGGGATACGGCCCGAACCCGCGCCCGCTGGGCGTGGCCGGCCAGGTCATCCCGTGGAACTTCCCGCTGCTGATGCTGGCCTGGAAGATCGCACCGGCGCTCGCCACCGGCAACACCGTCGTGCTGAAGCCCGCCGAGACGACCCCCCTCTCCGCGCTGTTCTTCGCGGACATCTGCCGCCAGGCGGGTCTGCCCAGGGGCGTCGTCAACATCCTCACCGGCTACGGCGACGCGGGCGCGGCCCTCGTCGAGCACCCGGACGTCAACAAGGTCGCCTTCACCGGCTCGACCGCCGTGGGCAAGAAGATCGCCCGCCACGTCGCCGGCACCGACAAGAAGGTCACCCTGGAGCTGGGCGGCAAGGGCGCCAACATCGTCTTCGACGACGCCCCCATCGACCAGGCCGTCGAGGGCATCGTGAACGGCATCTTCTTCAACCAGGGTCAGGTCTGCTGCGCGGGCTCGCGCCTTCTGGTCCAGGAGTCGATCCACGACGAGCTGCTGGACTCCCTCAAGCGCCGCCTCTCCACGCTGCGCCTGGGCGACCCGCTCGACAAGAACACCGACATCGGCGCGATCAACTCCGCCGAGCAGCTCGCCCGGATCACCGCGCTCGCGGAGACCGGCGAGGCGGAGGGCGCCGAGCGCTGGTCCCCGGCGTGCGAGCTGCCGTCCTCCGGCTACTGGTTCGCCCCGACGCTCTTCACGAACGTCACCCAGGCGCACACCGTCGCCCGCGACGAGATCTTCGGCCCGGTGCTGTCCGTGCTGACCTTCCGTACGCCCGACGAGGCCGTCGCGAAGGCCAACAACAGCCAGTACGGCCTGTCCGCCGGCATCTGGACGGAGAAGGGCTCGCGCATCCTCGCGGTCGCCAACCAGCTCCGCGCCGGAGTCGTCTGGGCCAACACGTTCAACAAGTTCGACCCGACCTCGCCCTTCGGCGGCTACAAGGAGTCGGGCTTCGGCCGCGAGGGCGGCCGCCACGGCCTGGAGGGCTACCTCGATGTCTGAGTCGTCGACCCGTCTGAACGTCTTCAAGACCTACAAGCTGTACGTCGGGGGCAAGTTCCCCCGCTCCGAGAGCGGCCGGGTGTACGAAGTGACGGACTCCAAGGGCAAGTGGCTGGCCAACGCCCCGCTGTCCTCCCGCAAGGACGCGCGTGACGCCGTCGTCGCGGCCCGCAAGGCCTTCGGCGGCTGGTCCGGTGCGACCGCGTACAACCGCGGGCAGATCCTCTACCGCATCGCCGAGATGCTGGAGGGCCGCCGCGAGCAGTTCGTCCGCGAGGTCGGCGAGGCGGAGGGCCTGTCCAAGTCGAAGGCCGGCGCGGTCGTCGACGCGGCCATCGACCGCTGGGTCTGGTACGCGGGCTGGACCGACAAGATCGGCCAGATCGTGGGCGGGGCCAACCCGGTCGCGGGCCCGTTCTTCAACCTCTCCACCCCGGAGCCGACCGGTGTCGTCACGGTCGTCGCCCCGCAGGAGTCGTCCTTCCTGGGCCTGGTCTCGGTGGTCGCCCCGGTGATCGCGACGGGCAACACCGCCGTCGTCATCGCCAGCGAGAAGTCACCGCTGCCGGCCCTCTCCCTGGGCGAGGTGCTCGCCACCTCAGACCTGCCCGGCGGCGTGGTCAACATCCTGTCCGGCAAGGCCGGCGAGATGGGCCCGCACCTGGCGTCCCACCAGGACGTCAACGCGATCGACCTGGCCGGGGCCGATGCGGCGCTGGCCAAGGAGCTGGAGATCGCGGCCGCCGACAACCTCAAGCGCGTCCTGCGTCCACAGCCTGTGGACGACTGGAGCGCCGACCCGGGCACGTCGCGGATGACCGCGTTCCTGGAGACCAAGACCGTCTGGCACCCCACCGGGTCGCTGGGCGCGGGCGGCTCGTCCTACTAGGTCCGCAAAGTAGCGCCGACCGCCCGAAGGGCGGGCCCCGCGGTGCCGGACGCCGCGGGGCAGGCGGGACTTTGCGGAAACGGCCCACCCCTTACGAG
>NZ_JBSGZP010000083.1:0-16691 GCF_053611065.1 Streptomyces sp. NPDC054840 | reverse complement strand
GTGGGCGCGCGGCGGCGGCCCCCCCCGCTGCCCGCCCGGGTGGGGGGGCGGGGGGGGGGGCCGCCGGGCTACCGCCCCGCCCCCCGGACGGGGCCCCGTGGCGCGGCGCGCGGGCCGCGCGGGCCGCGCGGGCGCCGGCCCTTGAAGGCCCGGGGACCCGAGTACACCGGACCACAGAAGCGCCGGGCCAAGGCTGCACCGGACCGGGAGCGCCGGACTCAGGCAGCACCGGCCCGGGAGCGCCGGACCCGGGGGCATCGGCCCCAGGAGGCGTCGGTCCCAGGAGGAGCGCGTCAACTCCAGGAAAAGGAGGCGTCAGCTCCAGAAGACGTCTTCCTCGTCGATGTCCGCGGTGCACTGGTCGATATCGGTGATCTTGTTGCCGATGATCGTGAAGAAGAGCCCCTGGCGGATCTCGATACCGCGGTCACCGCGGTCGGCCCGGGCCGTGTGGAAACTCATCACGTGCCCCCGCCCGTCCGCCAGCACCGATTCCAGATCCACCTGGAAGGTGCCCTTCGTCTCCTCGCCGAGGCGGCGGAGGAGGGCGAGGACGTTCTCCCGCCCCTTGTGGTGCCCGGACAGCGGGTTGTTGCCGGGTACGTGGTGGATGACATCGGCCGTGAACAACGTGCTCATGGTCTCCATGTCGCCTTTGCCGAAGGCCTCGTAGCCGCGGCGGACCAGGGCACAGTCGGGATGCTCTGACATGGCGTTTCCTACCCTCCGGGTATGCAGGGAATGTCCTTTTCCTATCATCGGCCCGGCCTTGTGGATATTCCACGCGGGAGATCCGCCGCGAACTCCACAATGACGTCATGACCACTCACAGCGAACACCGCACACCCACCCTGTCGTGGACCGTGACCCCCGAACCGTTCACCACCCGGGACGCCACCGCCCTGCGCCGCGCGTACTACGCCGAGGTCGCCGGCCGGTACTGGAAAAGGCAGGTCACCGAGACCGAGATCGACCAAGGGCTGCTGGACTTCCCCGACGACGCGCTCGTCCCGCCGACGGGGCGGTTCGTCGTCGGCAGACTGGACGGCGAGCCCTTGGCGTGCGGCGGGTTCCGGCTGCTCGACCCCGTGACCGCCGAGCTCACCAAGGTGTACGTCGACCGGCGCGCCCGCGGCACCGGCGGCGGGGCGGCTCTGCTGAAGGTCCTGGAAACGGAGGCCCGTGCGCTCGGCGCCGAGCGGGTCCGGCTGGACACCCGGTCGGACCTCGTCGAGGCCCGGTCGCTGTACACGCGGCACGGGTATGCGGAAATACCGGCCTACAACTCCGGCCCGTACGCAGAGCACTGGTTCGAGAAGCACCTGGCGTGACCCAGCGCCCACGCCTCGGCGACGGGGCCGCGCACCGGCACGCCACCTGCTAGTGGGCGGCGTGGTCCCGCCGCGGCGAGGAGTCGTAGGGCTCCTCGGCGTCGGAACCGCACAGCTCCGCGTTGATCTGCTTCACCAGCTTCACCAGGTCGGTCGGCCGGTCCGGGCCCCACCAGTCACCGAGCAGCTCGGCGAGCGACTCCTGCCGGGCCTCGGCGAGCTTCGCGGCGCTCACGCGCCCCCGTTCGGTCAGAACCAGTGGCAGCCCGTCCCGGACGGCGAGCCCACGCTCCTCGATCTGGCGCGCGGCGTCCGTGACGACCTTCAGCGGCACATTGGTGCGCTCGGCGAGCATCGCGGGCTCCGCGGAGCCGTACCTCTTGATCCGCAGCAGCAGCCAGCTGGAGGCGGGCAGCAGGTCGTAACCCGCCTTCTCGGTGATCTTCTCGTAGACGTGCCGACGGCCCTCGCGGGTGCCGAGGACCGACAGCGCACGGGCGACCTCGTCGTGGGAGGAGCGTTGGACGGGGTTGGAGGCCAGGGTCTCCGTCACATCGGGGGCGGTGACCGAGGCACGCAGCTTGTCCTCCTTCAGGAACCAGGCGATCACGAAGGCGATCAGGACGATCGGCACCGCGTAGAGGAACACGTCGGTGATGGCGGTGGCGTAGGCGTCGAGCACCTGTGGCTGGAGATCGGCGGGAAGCGCGGCGATGGCCCGCGGGTCTGCCTCCAGCTGCGCGACGCTCGCACCGGCCGGCAGCGTGACGCCCGCGAGGGAAGCGGCCAGCTTGTCGTCGAGCTGATGGGTGAAGACCGTACCGAAGATGGCGACGCCGAAGGAGGCGCCGATGGAGCGGAAGAAGGTGGCACCGGAGGTGGCGACACCGAGGTCGGCGTAGCTGACCGCGTTCTGCACCACCAGGACGAGCACCTGCATCACCAGGCCGAGTCCGGCACCGAAGACGAAGAAGTAGACGCTCATCTCCCAGGTGGAGCTGGTGCGGTGCAATTGGTGCAGGAGGAGCAGGCCCAGCGCGGTCACCGCCGTGCCCGCGATGGGGAAGACCTTCCAGCGCCCGGTCCGGCTGACGATCTGACCGGAGGCGGTCGAGGTGATCAGCATGCCCAACACCATCGGCAGCATGTGGACGCCGGACATGGTGGGTGAGACGCCCTGGACGACCTGGAGGAAGGTCGGCAGGTAGACCATCGCGCCGAACATCGCGAAGCCGACGACGAAGCTGATCGCCGAGCAGAGGGTGAAGGTGCGGATGCGGAACAGACCGAGCGGCAGGACGGGTTCGGCGGCCTTGCGCTCCACGAGGAGGAAGCCGGCGAGCAGTACGGCACCGAGGACGGCGACGCCGATGATCCGGGCCGAGCCCCAGCCCCAGGTGCCGCCGAGGGAGGCGACGAGTACGAGACAGGTGGCGACGCAGGCGATGAGGAAGGTGCCGAGGTAGTCGATGGTGTGTTTCGAGGAGCGCGCCGGGATGTGCAGGACGGCGGCGATGACGACGAGCGCGACGAGACCGATGGGAAGGTTGATGTAGAAGACCCAGCGCCACGACAGGTTGTCCACGAACACGCCGCCCAGCAGCGGGCCCAGCACGCTGGTCGCACCGAAGACGCCACCGAAGAGGCCCTGGTACCTGCCCCGCTCGCGCGGCGGGACGATGTCGCCGACGATCGCCATCGACAGCACGATCAGTCCTCCGCCGCCCAGGCCCTGCAGGGCGCGGAAGCCGATGAGCTGGGGCATGTCCTGGGCGATCCCGCACAGTGCCGACCCGATGAGGAAGAGGACGATGGCGTACTGGAAGAGCTTCTTGCGTCCGTACTGGTCGCCGAGCTTGCCCCACAGCGGGGTGGCGGCGGTGGAGGCGAGCATGTAGGCGGTGACGACCCAGGACAGGTGCGCCATGCCGCCGAGGTCGCTGACGATGGTCGGCAGGGCGGTGGAGACGATGGTCTGGTCGAGTGCGGCGATCAGCAGGCCCAGCAGCAGGGCTCCGATGGAGACGAGTACCTCGCGGGAGGTGTGCTCCGTGGCGGGGCCGGTCTTGTCCGGGTCCGGAACGGGGCCTGGGCCCTTCGCGGTCACATCCTGAGCCATCGATACCTCCTCAGGCGGATGAACATCTCCATCCTGAGCGGTGTGTCCGGTTATGGCCTCTCGGGCGGTTGGGTGGGCCCCTGCGGGTCTGCATAATCGCAGGCAATAGCCAGGGAGGGAGTCCAGTGAGCCGTCAGCACTGTCCAGAATGCGGCGCCGCCGGCGCAGGCTGCGGGTGCGTGCCGGGTGTGGGTTTCAACCCCTTGCGCATCCGCCCGTACGTGACCTTGCCCGACCCCGGCCAGCCGGACACCGCGGTGTCCCAGCAGCCGGTGTCCGGCGTGGTGACCCCGGACCCGGGCCCGGCGCCGGTGCCTGAGCCGGTGCAGGACGACACTCCGGCGTACGGGATACCCGTGCCGCCGCACGACGGGCCATGGCCTGCGGAGCCCGCCGCGCCCGGGTACGCGCCGAACCCCGCCGAGACGGTGCAGCTCCGGACGATCCCGGCAGCGGGCCACACCTACGGCGGCGAAGCGGGAGGGGGTGGGGGCGGGGGCGGGGGCCCGGAGAAGCGAACCGGCCCGGCCTCCCGAAAGCCACTCGCGCTGCTGATGGGCGCCGCGGCGGCGGTGGCCCTCAGCGGGACGGCCGTGGCGGTGTGGGCGCTCCCCAGTTCCACCGGGAGCGATGCCGCGCTGGTGGAGGCGAAGGCCTCGGCGTCGGCGCCCCTGACGAGCGCTGCCCCGGCCGTGAGCCCGTCTGGGACCGAGGGCAGCCCGTCCCGCTCGGCCTCCCCGTCGCCGAGCGCCTCGAAATCGGCGTCCCCGTCGCCGAGCGCCTCCCGCACATCGGCGCCGCCGTCCCCCAGCCCGTCCCCGAGCGCGAGCCGCTCCGCCGCCCCGCCGCCCGCGCAGGCCCCGATCCTGCGGCAGGGGGACTCGGGCGCGGAGGTGGAGAAGCTCCAGCGGCTGCTGGCGGCACAGGGCCTCTACCGGGGGAAGATCAACGGCCGGTTCGACTGGCGGGTGGAGGAGGCCGTGTCGGAGTTCCAGTACGACAGAGGCATCGACGATCAGGAGTGGGGCTTCTACGGGCCGGTGACCCGCAAGGCCCTGGAGGGATGAACGTCACAGGTCCGCTGGTGGCGCGGACCGCCCTTTGTTTTGTATCGTGAGGGAACAAAGTGGTTCCGTCCTCATTCCCTGACCGGTGGACGGAACCACTTGTTTCCTTTCCCGCCCCGTCTGGAGCCCCGCCGATGTCGGCCAGCACCACCACCGCACCCGTCGCCCTCACCGCCAAGGCCCTGCTCCTGGACATGGACGGCACGATCGTCAACTCCGACGCGGTGGTCGAACGCTGCTGGCGCGAGTGGGCGGTCTCCCACGGGCTGGACCCCCAGGCGGCCATGAAGGTGGTCCACGGCCGACAGGGCTACGCCACCATGGCCGTGCTTCTGCCGGAGCGCCCCATGGAGGTCAACCACGCCGAGAACGCGGTGATGCTGGCCCGCGAAACGGCCGACACCGACGGCGTGATCCCGGTGGCGGGCGCCCCGGAGTTCATGGCCGCCCTCGACGGCCTGCCGCACGCCCTGGTCACCTCCGCCGATACCGCCCTGGCCACGGCCCGGATGACCGCCGCCGCCCTGCCAATGCCCGGGATACGGGTCACGGCCGAGTCCGTCCAGGCCAGCAAGCCCGATCCCGAGGGCTTCCTCATGGGCGCCGCCGCGCTGGGCGTCGACCCGGCCGACTGCATCGTCTTCGAGGACTCGGCCGCGGGCATCACCGCGGGCCGGGCAGCGGGCATGCGCGTGATCGGCGTAGGCCCCCGCGCGGCCGCCCACGCCCCGACGGCCCATGTCCCGGACCTGACGGCACTCCATGTCACGACGACCCCGGACGGCTCGATCACCATCACGCTCCACCCGGCGGCCTGACCTCGAACGGGGTCCGCGGCGGCGAGGGCAGAGCGCGCGGGAGGTGGGAGCCGGCCGGGCAGCATCGCGACCTGGACGGCGGCTTCGATCGGCTGAGCCGGCCGGCCCGCACCGAGTCCTGGGGGATGGCTGCGGCGCGCCGAAGCCGCGCCGCACCTTCCCGACCGGCCGCCCGACTTCCGCGACCCGAACCGCCCCCGCATCGGCCGTCCCCGCCCGCCCCGCGGCCGCCCCGGACTCCGCCCCTACTGCCCCACTCGCCCGTCGATGCGTTCCCGCAGGAAGTCCGCGTGGCCGTTGTGGCGGGCGTACTCCTCGATCATGTGGACCAGCACCTCGCGGAGTTCCATCGGTTCGTCGTCGTGTCCGCCGCCACCCGTGACGTCCAGGCCGGGGGCCCGCGCCACGAGTTGGTCCGCGAAGGCGACCTCGGCGCGCCAGGTGGCCCACGCGTCCGCGACCACCGCCGGGTCTGCCACCGCGCCGGTGAACTCCCCCGCGCCGTCCTCCTCCGAACGGTAGTGCCGGCGTATCTCCTGGCCCGCCATGACCTGCCGGAACCAGTACTGTTCGACGCCGGCGAGGTGGCGTACGAGCCCCAGTAGGGACAGGTTGGACGGTTCCACCGAGCGCCGCGCGAGGGCCTCCGCGTCAAGGCCCGCGCACTTGAGTTCAAGCGTCAGGCGCTGGTCGCGCAGGTATCCGGTGAGCACGGCGCGCTCGCCCTGGAATCCGCCGTCGGTCCGGGTGTCCTCGTCGGGGTGGACGAACATGTTGGACCAGCCGAACTGCCGGTCCCCGGCGGACACCGCCGCAAGCACCGGCACGGGCGTGGGCGCCGGCACCGCCAGAGGCGCGGGTTCGATGAAAGGACTGGTGGAGGGTCGGACGGAGGGTCGGACGGGAGGGCGGACGGAGGGGCCGGTGGAGGCAGCGATGTCGGTCACGCGCACGAGCCTGACCTGTACGTTCTCGCCCCGCAAGGAAATATCCGCCACCCCGGGCGCCCTCCGCGACCCGGGCGGGGTCAGCCCGCTATCGCCTCGTACAGCGAGAACGCGGCCAGCGCGGCCATCACGGCAGCCGCGATCTTGGTGATCAGTCGCAGCGGCACGTACTTCATCAGGGTGCGCCCGCCCAGGATGCCGATGCCCGCGACCGCCCACAGGGCGAGCACGGCACCGATGCCGACCGAGACGGCGTCGTCGTACCGGGCGGCGAGGTTGGCGGTCATGATCTGGGTCAGGTCGCCGAACTCCGCCACCAGGATCAGCATGAAGCCCGCCCCGGAGACCTTCCAGAAGGACTGGTCGGCGGGCGGCTCGACCTCCTCGTCCCCGTCGTCCTTTTTCAGCAGCAGCATGGCCGCACCCAGGAGGAAGAGGATGCCGACGACGGCCTGGACGAGCCGGTGCGGGAGCAGCGTGAGGACGCTGCCTGCGGCGATGGCGAGTGCGACGTGTACGGCGAAGGCGGCTGCGACGCCCGCGAAGACGTAGGAGGCGCGGTAGCGCGTGCCGAGCATCAGGCCGGCGAGGGCCGTCTTGTCGGGGAGTTCGGCAAGGAAGACGACGCCGAAGGCGATCGCCGTGATGCTGAAGCTGAACACGGGGGTGAAACCTCGATCGGTCGGGCCGGGCGCCATCGGGACCGAGAGACCTGCAGTGTGTCAGGGGTCGCTTCGGCTCGGCGGCGCCCTGGCTATTGCGCGTGCGCGTACGAAACGCGCCTGCGCTGAACAGGACACTGCGGCCGAAGGTCTCGCTGGCCGACCGCTGTTCGCGGCCTGCCTCCGGGCGCCGGCTGGGGTGACCCAGCAGTATGTCGACGGTCCGGCGAAGAGCTACTCCCCTTCTGCTCCGATCAGGATACGCGACGCCCACGGGCGGCCGTCATGGGACTTTGGTCCCGCCTTGACCAGTCCGGACCTGACCTGGCCCGCCCCGCCCCGCCCCGCCCTGAGCCGTTGTGTCGCACTGGCGGCGGCCTCATACGCCTCCCCCGGCTGCGGAATGTCAACTTCCGATTAAATCCGGGGCGTTGAGCGCTTGATGTGACGTGCTCATGTCGCCAGGCTGTCACCTGGCGCCCATCCCTGCGATACCCGGCGCCGCCACGATGGCCACGCCCCGCCGGGGCCGCACGGCCACACCCCCCGCACCCAGGGAGCCCCTCATGGCACTCATACCCAGCATCTACGCGCGTCGAATTGGCGTGCTCGCGTCAGCAGCGGCGCTCGCCGCACTGACCTCCCTCCTCAACGCCCCCGCCGCCCAAGCCGCCCCGCCCACGCCCATCAGCGCCTCGGCCGCCCGCGCCTACCTGGCAACCGTCACCCCGAAGACCGAGGGGTCCACCAGCGGCTACAGCCGCGATCTGTTCCCCCACTGGAGCACCGTCTCCGGCAGCTGCAACACCCGTGAGACCGTCCTCAAGCGGGACGGCGTCAATGTCGTCCAGGACTCCGCCTGCGCCGCGGTGAGCGGAAGCTGGTATTCCGAGTACGACGGCGCCACGTGGACCGCCGCCTCCGACCTCGACATCGACCACCTCGTACCGCTCGCCGAGGCCTGGCGTTCCGGTGCCAACTCCTGGACCACGAGCAAGCGCCAGCAGTTCGCCAACGACCTCACCCGTCCGCAGCTCATCGCGGTCACCGACAACGTCAACCAGGCCAAGGGCGACCTCGACCCCGGCAAGTGGCTGCCCTCGCGCACTGCCTACCGTTGTACGTACGCACGCATGTGGGTCAATGTGAAGCAGTACTACGGTCTCAGCATGGACTCCGGCGAGAAGACGGCCCTGGTCAACATCCTGAACGGCTGCTGACCAAGCCGGCCGATCTTTCCCCCGTCAGGGGGAGGCGTGGCTCCCCCCACCCGTCGTACCGTGATCGAAGGGGCTACGAAGGAGGGGGAGTTACATGGCCGGACTGCGTCTGGGGCCGCTGCTGCGCCACGTCGACTGGGACACGGGCCGGTCGGCCACGATATGGGTCGAGGCGGACCGCCCGTGCACGGCCGAGGTGCGGTGCGCGGACGGGGCGGGCGGTCGTGCGCGCACCTTCCAGATAGCCGGGCACCACTATGCGCTGGTGCCGGTGACCGGCCTGACCCCGGGCGCGACCACGGCCTACGAGGTGCTGCTCGACGACCGGCCGGTGTGGCCGCTGCCGGAGAGCGGTTTCCCGCCGAGCACGATCACCGCTCCGGCCGTGACGGGCCCTGGCCGGTCCGGGCCCGGGCTGCGCGTGACCTTCGGTTCCTGCCGGCAGGCCGCGCCGCCTGCGGGCCGGCGCGGGCCGCACGGCGCGGACGCGCTCGACACCCTCGCGGCGCGGCTGGCCGCGGACCCGGAGGCGGTGCGCCCGGACGTCCTGCTGCTGCTCGGCGACCAGGTGTACGCGGACGCATTGTCGCGGGAGACCCGGGCGTGGCTCGCGGCCCGGCGGGATCTGCGGGAGCCGCCGGGTGCCCAGGTCGCGGACTACGAGGAGTACACCCGGCTCTACTACGAGTCCTGGCTCGACCCGGAGATCCGCTGGCTGCTGTCGACCGTCCCCAGCCTGCACATGTTCGATGACCACGACGTCATCGACGACTGGAACACGAGCGCGGCGTGGCTGGCGGAGATGCGGGCGACGCCGTGGTGGCGCGAGCGCGTCCTCAGCGGACTGATGTCGTACTGGGTGTACCAGCACCTGGGCAATCTGTCCCCCGCCGAGCTGGCGGCCGACGCGGTGTACGAGGCGGTGCGGCAGACCCCTGACGGTACGGACGTGCTGCAGGCGTTCGCGTCCGCGGCGGATGCCGATCCGGGCACGGTGCGCTGGAGCTACCGGCGCGACTTCGGCCGTACCCGGCTGCTGATGGTGGACACCCGGGCCGCGCGGGTGCTGGCCGAGGACGGGCGGGCGATGCTCGATCCGGCGGAGCAGCAGTGGCTGCGGGAGAACGCCCTGGCCGGGCGCGGTGGTTACGACCATCTGCTGATCGGATCCTCGCTGCCCTGGCTGATGCCGCCACTGATCCACGACGCCGAGACGTGGAACGCCGCGTTGTGCCGCGGGGATCGGGGGCCTCGGTGGGCGCGGATCGGGGAGGATCTGCGCCGGCGCAGCGATCTGGAGCACTGGGCGGCGTTCCCGGCTTCCTTCGAGGCGCTGACGGATCTGATCGAGGAGGTGGGGACGGGGCCGCGGGCGCCGGCGACGGTGTGCGTGCTGTCCGGGGACGTGCATCACGCGTATGTGGCCGAGCCTCGAATACCGAGTACGGCGCGGGTGTTCCAGCTGACGTGCTCGCCGGTTCACAATTCCATCCATACCGCGGTGAAGTGGGGTTTCCGGCTGGGCTGGTCCCGGACGGGGCGGTGGCTGGGGCGCGGTTTCTCCCTGCACGGGCGGACGGGGCGGCCGCCGCTGAACTGGCGGCGTACGGGCGGGCCGTGGTTCGGGAATCAGCTGATGACGCTGGCTCTGTCGGGGCGGACGGCCCGGCTGCGGCTGGACCAGGCGCGCAAGAAGCGGGAGGGGGCCGTGCTGGTGACGGTGCTGGACCGGGAGCTCACGGCGGCGGAGTAGGGGACACGGCGGGCTCCGGCGGTGCGGGGCGCGATGGGACTGGGCGTGGCGCCGATACGGGAGTCGTCCTGGGCGGGCGCACCGTCGTGGACGGGCGCACCGGGCGGGCGCACCGGGCGGGCGCCCCGGGCATCCGGGAGGTGAGCACCGGGCGTACGCTGTCTGGCTGTCAAGCCGCTCCTGCCGCTCCCCGCGACGTCGCGGCGCTTCGTGTCGCTTCATGTCGCTTCGGCTTCGTGTCGCAGCACGTCAACCGGACTGGGGAGTCCCGCTTTGTTTGAGACGCTGGGATCGCTGACCGCGAGCCCATGGATCTACGCCCTCGTGGCGCTGTCCATCGTGCTCGACGTCTTCCTCCCGGTGCTCCCGAGCGGGGTCCTTGTGATCACCGCGGCGGCGGCCGCGGCGGCCGCCGGGGCGGCGGGCCCGGTGCCGGTGCCGGTGCCCGAACAGGTGCCGGACATCCTGCTCCTGCTCGTGATCGCGACGACCGCGTCGGTACTGGGAGACATGGCGGCGTTCCGGCTCGGCCGGCGCGGTGGAGCCCGGCTGGACCGGGCCATCGCCCGCTCCCGCCGGCTGACCCGGGCCCATGAGCGCCTCGGCACTGCCCTGGCCCGCGGTGGCGGCGCCCTGGTGGTCATCGCCCGCTTCGCCCCGGCGGGACGCTCGGTGGTGTCCCTGGGCGCGGGCAAGACCCAGCGCAAGGTGGCGGAGTTCCTGCCCTGGTCGGTCCTGGCGGGTATGGCCTGGGCCGGTTACAGCGTGGCCCTCGGCTACTTCGGTACGCAGTGGCTGGGCACCCAGTGGCTCGGCACCGCCCTCTCGGTGGTCGCCCTCTTCGCCGCGGGCGCCCTGGCGGCCTTCCTCGTCCGCCGTCCGCCGCCGGCCGCGCCGACGGTGGCTTAGGCGGGCTGCGCTCCCCGGGCCCTCCCCCGGGCGGAGCAGTGGCTCACCCGTTCACCCGGCCCCGATCGCCGCGCCCGGGCTGGGCTCCTAGCGTCCACAGCACGGTGCGCAACCGAATGCGCGTCACATCCGTGGCCAGGCCGCGCCGTTTCGACGAGCCGAGGAGTCCTCTCCATGCCCGCCAAACCGCCCGCCGCACCGCCCACAGCAGCACGCCGACTGATGACCGTCGCGGCCGCGACCCTCATCGCCGCCGCCGCCGCTCCCGCCACGCTCGCGTACGCCTTCCCCTCCGCCGCCGTATCCCCCACCGCTGTCGCCCCGGGCGGCCGGGTCACGCTCAGTGTCACGGGATGTGGAACGCAGGTCGCCCGTGTCACGTCGACCGCCTTCGGTGAGACCCGGCTGACCCCGGGCAACCAGGCGGCCGTCGGCCTCATCGGCAGCGCCACCGTCTTCAACAACGCCACCCCGGGCGCGCACCGCGTCGTCTTCGAGTGCGGCGGCCCCGGCGGCGAGCGGGTCACCCTGTCGCTGCAGGTCACCACGGGTGCTGCGCGGGGTGGGACGGGTGGCAGCATCGGATCGATGAGCCCGGGGCAGATCGTCCTCGGCAGCGCCCTCGCCGCGGGCGCGCTGGGCGCGGGAGTGTGGGTGATGCGCCGCCGCGCCGCAGCCTCGTAAGCCTGGTCCGGGTCATGCCGGGGCGGCCTGCCCCCGTACGTGCACCCCGTCGAGCAGCGCCGCGGTGGCTTCGGCGACGGCGTCCACCGCCGCCTCGAACACCTCGCGGTTGTGCGCGGCGGGTGCCCGGAACCCGGACACCTTCCGTACGTACTGCAGGGCGGCGGCGCGGATCTCTTCCTCGGTCGCCTTCTCGGGGATGGCGGGCGGGCGCAGAGTCTTAATGGAACGGCACATACCCCTACTATCCCGCTAGCGGGGCAGCTCGGCCCCGGAAAGTTTCATGATCAAACCGGCTTGGAGGCGGGCTCTCAGCCCCGGGTCCTCGACCGTGTCCAGCAGCTCGATGGCCTGCCGGGTCGCCTCGGCGGCCCGCCGGTCGTCGCGCAGCGAGGCGGTCTGGTACGCCATGTGCTTGAGCGCGATGTCGGCCCGCCGGTGGAAGAGCTGCCCGATGAGGGTGACGACCAGCCCCGCCGAGCTCGTGACGATCCCCAGGTACAGCTCCCCGCCGCCCTCGGCCTTCCAGACGGCCAGACCGACCCCGAAGAGCAGGATCGCCGCCCCGACCCCGGCGAACCGCTGGCTGGTCGCGAAGCTGCTGCGCGCCTGGGTCAGTCCGTAGGCGTAGTACTCGACAAGAATCGGCGTGAACTCGTCCCGGCGCTCTCCGGCGTGCTGCACCCCTCCGACGTCCTGGAACTTTCCCCCGCCGGGCGGGGCGGCCGGCCGTTCCTCCGGCTCGGCGACAGCCGCCAGCAGTCGCGCCCGCTCCTCGTCCCGCTTCCGCTCGAACAGCACCCCCCGGGACCGCTCCATCAGCGCCAGTGCCACGGCGACCACGGCCACGACCAACCCACCCCACGCGAGCTCGCCCATCCCCCGACGATCCCACGCCCCGAACCGGCGGCCAAGAGAGCGCCCGTCGCCCCAAATGCGGATGAACAGCACTAAACCTAGACTGACCGAGGCATGCACCTGTCGCCGACGAGGGAGATCATGACCATGGCCAAGCGAGGCAACAAGCGTCGGGCCCGCAAGAAGAAGAAGGCGAACCACGGCAAGCGCCCGAACGCCTGAACCCGAAAGACCCCCGACCGCGAGCGGCCGGGGGTCTTCGCGGTTCACTTCTTCTTCCGGAGCTCCCGCATCTTCGCTTCGGCTTCCTTCTTCTTCCGCTGCGCCACTCCGTAGCCGGACCAGCCGCCCTGGTGCAACTGACACCGAGAGCTGTCGACGATCGCGGGCTTGGTACACGGACGCCCTTGGGCCGTCCGAGCCCCACACCTGGGCCGAGTCACGCTGCCCCCTCCTCCGACACGATGACGGACCACGGAATGCTCTCGCCCGCCGCGCGCTCCGGAAGGCGCAGAAGCATGCGGACGGAAGCACAGGCGGCAGCAGTGCGGCGCGGCAACTGGTCCCTGCCTACTCCTCGTCGCGCCGCCAGGGCCGGTCGCCGGGGTTCAGCAGCGTTTCAGGGGGCCGGCCGTCGGCCCGCCGTTGAGCGGCGGTGGACGCTCCGACGAACAGGATCATCAGCCCGCCGAGCACGCACAGTGGCCATGCCACGAACCATCCGACGATGAGGAGCAGAAGCCCCACGGCAAGCAGTCCCCGGGCCTGCCCAGTCCGGGCTTTGCTGATCCGCCATCCGTGCTCCTTCGATCGTGGTCGCACACGGTACGCGAGCTGCCCTGCCCTCGCCGCGTAACGCCCCACTCGGCCTTCGGGCCGGGAGGGGGCATTCGTTCGTCCGACGACCGGTCCGGCGGGGGGCGCCTGGCGGCCGCGTCCGTCAAGGGGCCAATCCCAGGCTTCGATCAGGCTCCCGCCGGCCTGAAACCAGCCGTTCTGGCCGTCATTTATTCTCTCCCCCTGCCTGACCATCACGAACACGACCGCGCGCGGCGCCTGCAAGCCCGACGATGCCTGATCGTTCGCGCGGACACCGGGAGCCAACTGTCGACCGTCCTCCCGGGCACCCGGCTACGCCTCAGACGACGACCTTCTCGGCAACCGCTCGTTGAGGGAACGGCAGATCCCAGTGAACACCTCCGAGCGGTGTGCTGAAACCTGTGATCCGTCGCATGATCCCCAAAGCTTCACGCTCGGCATCCTAAGCAGGCCAGTGGGCCCGCGTTGCGGCGACGACGGGTACGGCGTGATGTAACAACGTCCGTCCAGATCCAGCCCATTGATTCGCTCAGGACTCCGTACGGGGGTCACCGACGGTGGCGACGAAGCCGTATTGCGCCTTCCGGCACCGGACTGCCCCGGAGTATCGATCCAAGGGGCCACCCTCGGCATCCTCCGCACCGACAAGCCCGAGCCCGAGCCCGAGCCCGTCGAGCATGCGCCGCTCGCCGGCGCCGCGCCCGTTGCCGTCAGGCAGTACATGCCGAAGGCCCCCAACCATGATCGGTTGGGGGCCTTCGTGCTGGTGGGCGCGGACGGTTTCGAACCGCCGACATCTGCTTTGTAAGAGCAGCGCTCTACCCCTGAGCTACGCACCCGTGGATGAGTGGACAGCCTACATGGCGGGCACACCCCCCACGCAAACCCGTTCGCGTGGGAGAGAATGGACCGGGGGCATGGCGGACGCGGTACGGGAGAGGGATTGTGACGACGGCATCCCGGCGGTGGTTCGGCGGGCGGGACGAGAGTCGGCGGGCGGATGCGCAGGCGGCGAAGGATGCCGCCGCGGCGGCGTTCTACGAGCTGGACACGGCGCAGCGGGATCTGCGGATCTCGATCGAGACGATCGCCGCGGCGGACGGGTCGCCCGCCGCGCGGCAGGCGACCGAAGGTTTCGCCGCACTGGGGCGGCGGATCGACGAGGTCAGTCACGTCTACATCGAGGCGGTCGACGCGCACGACCTGGACCGGGCGGAGTTGGAGGCCTCGGTCGCCACGCGCGCGCGGGAGCAGCTGACCCGGGCCCGGGACGAGCTGGTGCGGGTCCAGGGGGAGCTGGAGCGGTTCGCGCAGGGGCTACAGCCGCTGCTGGACAAGGCCGAGACGCAGCTCGCACGTGTGGCGCCGGCCCGGGAGCGGGCCAGGGCCGCGCTGCTCGGGGCGAGTGACGCGCTGGACGCGGTGCGGGCGAAGGGGATACGGGCCGATGACCTGGCGGCGCGGCTGGCGGCGCTCGGCCCGGAGCTGACCAAGCTGAACCAGGGGGCGGCCCAGCACGGCGTGCAGGAGACGGTGCAGCGTGCCGACCGGATCCTGCGGGACGCGGAGGCCGTACGGGCCGAGGCGGCGCGGCTGCCCGAGCGGGCGGCGGAGATCGACCGGCGGCTGGTGAGTCTGCGGACGCTGGCGCAGGCGTTGCGCAACCGGGCGGACCGGGTGGATCCGGTGCTCAGTGAGCTGCGGCGGCGGTTCAGTGCGGCCTGCTGGCAGGACCTGCAGCACGTGCCGGACGAGGCGGTACGGGACGTGGCGCGGGCCGAGGAGCAGCTGCGGGAGGCCGGCCGGGCCCGGGAGGAGCAGCGCTGGGCCGACGTCGGGGCGCTGATCGAGGCGGTCCGGGGCTCGCTGGACGCGACGGACGAGGCGGTGTCGGCAGCGCAGGACCGGCTGACGCGGCTGGAGGCGGTGGCGCGGGATCCGCAGGCGGAGGTGGACCGGACGCGTTTCGCGATCCGGGACGCGCAGCGGCTGGCGATGGCCGGGCGCAGTGTGCCGGATCCGCAGCACGCGCGGCCGTTGGACGATGCGGTGGCGCGGGTGGCCCGGGCGCTTTCGGCCCTGGAGGAGCGGCATCCGGACTACTGGGCGTTCCTGCTGGAGATGGCGGACGTACGGGCTTCCGTGAACCGGGTGGTGACCGGGATCCGGGCCGAGCGCGGGCACGCCTGAGGGCTGGCTGTCCCGTCATCCCCGGTGGGATCCCGCGCACGGCGGGCGGATGCGGTGCGTCGCCAAAGGCGGCGGGGCGCCCTACCGGGCGTACCGGGCTTGCGGTGGGTCGCAAAGGCGGCCTGGCCCCCGTACCGGGCAGGGCTTGCCTGCGGTGCGTCGCAAGGGCGGCGGGCGCCCCCTACCGGACATATTCGGGCGGTTCGGCAATGCGGTGGCGAGGTGCCGTGGCTTTGGCCGCCCTCGGGCCGTCGATCGGGGCCGGTGGGGCCCGTGCCGGGTGTCGCGGTCCGGGCGTGATCGGCGGGAGGCGGACCGGGCGCTTCCGGCGCCCCCGGCGTGCATCCGGTTGTTTCCGGGCGTCCTGCGGCGGATGCTGAGAGGTGCCGGGAACGGACCAGAGGAGGGCACCATGGCTGCCCACGCCTACAAGAAGCCTCCTGTGACCCATGAGCCCTATGTGGCTCATGCGGCGTACGGGTGCACGGAACCGCACGAGCACTACGCGCCCTACATCGCCCATGCGCCCGATCCCGACGCGCCCGCTCCGCCGCACCTGGCGGACACGCTCTCCCGGCGCATGGGACGGGCGCTGCATCCCGTCAACGCGCAGCTCGACGATCATCTGCCCACCGACCACAAGCTCGGCCAGGTGTACCGGGTCGGGGCGGGGCTGACGGGTCTGCTGCTGGTCGTGTTCGGCATCCTGGGGCTGGTCGATCAGATCGGGTTCTTCGACACCGGTGGGGACACGGTGCTCGCCCTGAACACCAACGGGGCGCTGAGCGTCCTGTCGATCTGCATCGGCGGGCTGCTGATGTGCGGGATGGTGGTGGGCGGAACCTTCGCCTCGACCCTGAACATCGTGCTGGGCGTGCTGTTCATCGCGAGCGGGTTCGTGAATCTCGCGCTGCTGGACACGGAGCTGAATTTCCTGGCCTTCAGGATCCAGAACGTGCTGTTCAGCTTCGTGGTCGGCGTGATGCTGATGTGGTTCGGCATGTACGGGCGGGTGGGCAGCGCCCTGCCGCACGACAATCCGTACTGGCGGGCCCGCCACCCCGAGCAGGCGGCGCGGGAGGACCGGGCGCGCCGGGTCGGGACGGACGAGAGTCGCGTAGCGCGCGGCGCCCGGGCGCGCTTAGCCTGTGCGCATGCCTCGATACGATTACCGCTGCCGGACCTGCGACGACACCTTTGAGGTCAGCCGGCCCATGGCCGAGTCCTCCGCGCCCGCCGACTGCCCGGCGGGGCACTCCGACACCGTGAAGCTGCTGTCCGCCGTCGCCGTGGGCGGGACGAGTAGCAGTGCCC
>NZ_JBSGZP010000082.1:0-16745 GCF_053611065.1 Streptomyces sp. NPDC054840 | reverse complement strand
CCCGATCCGGGTGGCCCGCTTTTTCACTGTGGAGCTAAGGAGAATTGAACTCCTGACCTCCTGCATGCCATGCAGGCGCTCTACCAACTGAGCTATAGCCCCTTGTTGTGCTTGCCGCTTCGGTTTCCCTTGCCGGTCCCCCTTGGCGACGTCCCAAACATTACACGGTCATGGCCCTGGTCCAAAAATCGGTTTCCACCGACCAGAGACCATGTCCGATTTGAGCCAACTTGTCACGCTCGGGCGAACTGATAGAACCGCTTGAGTGTGCAGTGCTCGTCGAGCAGCCGCCCATAGATCGGCTCCCCTTCCAGCTCACGGTACGTCTCGATCGGGTCGCCTTTTATGATCAGCGCCCGAGCGCATTCCTCGCACCAGTACTGGTAGTCGGGGTTGACCGGGTCCATGTCCCGCACGATCGGCGTGCCGTTGTTGCACCAGTCGCACCGGCGCCGGTGTGCACCCATCCGTAAGCGACTCCCTCCCGCGTCGGGCCGTCGTCTCCCCCTCCGGCGGTCACGATTCTGCCATGCCGGTGCGGGCCAGGTCAGCAAACGCAAAGGGTACAAAAGCAAGGATCCCGCCCCCTATTGGGGACGGGATCCTGATTGTGGAGCTAAGGAGAATTGAACTCCTGACCTCCTGCATGCCATGCAGGCGCTCTACCAACTGAGCTATAGCCCCGCTCTCCGCCGCGCTCCCCCGTCTCCGGTGTTCCGCGCTGCGAACAAGAAGAACTCTAGCCTGTGACCAGCCGGAAAGTGAAATCCGGCTGGCGGCCCCGCCGGGGAGCGGCAGAAGACCGCTCAGTCGTCGTCGCCGAGCACCGGTTCCGGCAGCGTGCCGGCGTTGTGCTCCAGCAGACGCCAGCCGCGCGCGCCCTCGCCGAGGACGGACCAGCAGCAGTTGGAGAGCCCGCCGAGGCCCTCCCAGTTATGCGAGTCCAGGCCCAGCAGGCGCCCGATCGTCGTACGAATGGTGCCGCCGTGGCTGACCACGACGAGGGTGCCGGACCGCGGCAGCCGGTCGGCGTGTTCCAGCACCACCGGCGCCGCGCGGTCGGCGACCTCGGTCTCCAGCTCACCGCCGCCGCGGCGGACCGGTTCGCCGCGCTTCCACGCCGAGTACTGCTCGCCGTACTTTTCGAGGATCTCGTCGTGCGTGAGGCCCTGCCACTCGCCGGCGTACGTCTCGCGCAGCGCCACGTCGTGCGCCACCGTCAGACCCGTGAGGGCCGCCAGCTCGGCGGCCGTGGCGGAGGCACGCCGCAGGTCGGAGGCCACGATGGCATCCGGCTTCAGCGAGGCGAGCAACCGCGCGGAGCGGCGCGCCTGCGCCACACCCGCCTCGGTCAGCTCGATGTCCGTGGAGCCCTGGAAGCGTCGCTCCAGGTTCCACGAGGTCTGGCCGTGCCGCCAGAGGACGATCTTCCTGCCGGACTTGCCCGAGGTGGTCGCGCTCAGAACAGATCACCGTCCAGTTCGTCGTCGCCCGCCGCCTCACGCAGTTTGGCGTGCTCCTCGGCCTTGCCGATGGTGAGCTTGGCGTCCTCGGGGAGCTCGATCTCGGGGCAGTCCTTCCACAGGCGCTCCAGCGCGTAGAAGACGCGCTCCTCGCTGTGCTGGACGTGGACGACGATGTCGACGTAGTCGAGCAGGATCCAGCGGGCGTCGCGGTCGCCCTCGCGGCGCACCGGCTTGGCGCCGAGCTCCTTGAGCAGGCGCTCCTCGATCTCGTCGACGATCGACTTGACCTGGCGGTCGTTGGGCGCCGAGGCGAGCAGGAAGGCGTCGGTGATCGACAGCACGTCGCTGACGTCGTACGCGATGATGTCGTGCGCGAGCCGGTCGGCCGCGGCCTGGGCGGCGGCGGTGATGAGCTCGATGGAGCGGTCCGTGGCGGTCACTGGCCATGCTTTCGGGTTGGCGGGCAGATCCTTACAAGGGTCTCATGTACCGCCGACACCGCCCGCGCGCAGCGTCGCGCGCGGGCGAAAGCCTCCCTCCGGACCGCTCCGGTGCCTGGTCAGGACGCCTTGTAGTCCTTGCCCAGGGTCACCACGATCTCCGCGTTCACCGTGTTTTCGCCCTTCTTCACGGCCGTCTCGGGCAGCCCCAGCGTCTTGGAGACCTCGATCGCGCGGTCGCGCTGCGCGTCGTCCTGGTAGGTGATCTGCGAGGTGGACGCGGTCTTGTCGGCTTTGCCGCCGTCGACGAAGGTGTAGCCGCCGTTCACCAGCGCCGCCTTGGCCGCGACCTGCGTCTTCTCGTCGCCGGTGGCGTCCTTGAGGCCGACGCGCGGGGCCGCTCCGGGCTGCGCCGCCGCGGCGGAGCCGCCCAGTACCTCCTTGACGACCGTCTTGTTCGCGTCGTCCGTGAGGGCGCCGTCCGCCTTCACCGCGAGGACGTCGGTGCGGTACGCGCCCACCTTGGCGTGCGCGCCGAGCCGCGACAGCATGGCCCCGAGGGTCTGCGCGTTCAGGGCCGGATCGAGGATCTGGCCGATGCTCTCGACGGTCACGGCCGCCGCCTTCGGGTCGCTCGGAACCTTGCGCAGCACCGCCTTGAGCACCTTGCCCACACGCTCCAGCTGCTTGGCCTCCGGTTCGCCCTGGCCCCGGAACGTGGCGTAGGCCACGGCCATCGGGCCGCTCAGGCTCTGCTTCTGGCCTTGGGCCACGGCCGGGGTCTTGGCCGCGTCGTCGGCCGGGACCGCGGTGTCGGTGTCGACCTCGATGCCGCCGACCAGCTCGACCAGGTTCTCCAGGAAGGGGGTGTCCAGGCGCCAGGTGCCGCCGATGTGGGTGCCGAGCACGGAGTCGAGGGCCTCGCGGGTGCCGAGACCGCCCTCCTCGACCGACTTGCCGAGCCCCGTCGCCGTGCCGTCCTGGCCGGTGATGGCCAGGGTGTTCGGCAGCAGGACGGTGGCGCCCTGCTTGGTGGTGACGTTGTCGACGAGCAGCGCCGTGGAGGTGCCGCCCTTCTTGGTGTTGTGCAGGTGGACGACGATCATGTCCCGCTTCTGCGCGCCGGCGTCGGCGGTCGCGCCGGTCTTCTTCTCGCCGGGGCCGTCGAGGAAGGGCAGTTTGCCCGCGTACCAGAGGTAGCCGAGGCCGCCGACGGCGAACAGGGCGAGGACGACGATCAGTGCCACCACCCGGTTGCGGCCGCGGCGGCGGGCCTCCTCGCGGCGTTCGGTGCGGCTCTCGGTGAATTTGAGCCAGTCGATGACGTCCTCGGAGTCCTCGTCCGGCTGGTCGATGAAGGCGAACATCTCGGTGCGGTAGTCCCGGTCCGCCCCGGGCTCGTGGTCGTGCTCGCCGCCGCGCGCGCCGCCGCCTTCGCGGTCCGGTCGGCGCGGCTCGGGGACCTGGGCGGCCGGGCGCTCGGCAGGGGCCGGGGGCTCCGGGGCGGTCTGCTGCGGGATCCACTGCTGGGTCTGCTGCGTGTCGTACCCGTAGGCGGGAGCCTGGTGGTAGTCCTGCTGCTGCCCGTACTCCTGGGCGGCCGGCTGCTGCGGGTAGTACTGCTGTTGCGGCTGCTGCGGCCGGCCGTAGCCCTGGTGGTCGTAGCCGTACTGCTGCTGCTCGTACTGCTGCCCGTACTGCTGCGGGGCGGCCGGAGCGGGCTGGGCGGGCTGCGCGGGCACCTGGCCGTACACCGGCCGCCCGTACGCGTCGTAGCCGACGAGCTGCTCCTGGGCGGCATACGGGTCGTACGGATCCTGTCGGTCGTTCACCGCGGGGCCCCTCTCTCCGGAAGCTCAGGCTCCCCGGTACAGCTCACGCTTGTCGATGTAGCGCACGACGCCGTCCGGTACCAGGTACCAGACAGGATCCCCCTGGGCCACTCTCGCACGGCAGTCTGTGGACGAGATCGCGAGCGCGGGCACCTCCACCAGGGAGACGCCGCCCTTCGGGAGCCCGTCGTCGGTGAGCAGGTGGCCCGGCCGGGTGACTCCGATGAAGTGGGCGAGCGAGAAGAGCTCTGCGGCGTTTCGCCAGGTCAGGATCTGTGCGAGCGCGTCGGCACCGGTGATGAAGAACAGATCGGCGTCGTCGTTCTGCGCCTTCAGGTCCCGCAGGGTATCGATGGTGTATGTCGGCCCGCCGCGGTCGATGTCGATGCGGCTCACCGAGAACTGGGGGTTCGAGGCGGTGGCGATGACCGTCATCAGGTAACGGTCCTCGGCCGGCGACACGGCACGCTGCGACTTCTGCCACGGCTCGCCCGTCGGCACGAACATCACCTCGTCGAGGTGGAAAAGGGCGGCCACCTCGCTGGCGGCCACCAGGTGTCCGTGATGGATCGGGTCGAACGTCCCGCCCATCACGCCGAGCCGGCGCTTGACCGGACCGGTAGGCAACTCCTGCTCTCCCATGAGCGCAGAGCCTACTGGCCCGGCGGACGCGGCGTTCCCGGCGGGTTCGGCGGGCTCAGCGGTCCCGGTTCAGGCGCGTGGTGACCCAGAGCATCAGCATCAGGATGACGAAGGCACCGCCGCCGGTCAGGTACGGGTTCAGGCTGTCGTGGTTGCCGCCGTGCTGCTCCGCCCCCTCCGAGGCGAGGACGACCAGGTTGTGGGCGGTGGTGGAGAGGCTCATCAGGCAGATACCTATCGAGTCGGGAGCGAGCAGAGACTTCGCTCACATCGTATGCGGGGGCCTGGGGCACGCTCACGCCGACTCAGGCGTTGGAGAGGATAGACGCAGGGTCGAGCAGGTCCATCCAGGGGAGGGCGCAATGACGGAAACAGGGTTCGAGAAGGCACCAGCGCGGGACCGCAGGCGGTTCCCCGGTATTTCGTCGCGGGCGTACGAGCATCCGGCGGACCGCTCGGCGCTGGTGGCACTGCGCAGGCTGAGCGGCTTCGACACGGTGTTCAAGGTACTGAGCGGGCTGCTTCCGGAGCGGAGCCTGCGGCTGCTGTTCCTGTCGGAGTCGGTCCGCGTGGGCGAGACGCAGTTCCCGCACCTGTACGCGATGCTGCGCGACGCCTGCTACATCCTGGACCTGGAGAAGGTTCCGCAGATGTACGTGCAGCAGGACCCGAACCCCAACGCCATGTGCATCGGACTGGACGAGCCGATCATCGTGGTGACCACAGGCCTCGTCGAGCTGCTCGACGAGGAGGAGATGCGGGCGGTGGTGGGCCACGAGGTGGGCCACGCGCTGTCGGGGCACGCGGTCTACCGCACGGTCCTGCTGTTCCTGACCAGCCTGGCGATGAAGATCGCATGGATCCCGCTGGGCAATGTGGCGATCATGACCATCGTGACGGCGCTGCGGGAGTGGTTCCGCAAGTCGGAGCTCTCGGCCGACCGGGCCGGTCTGCTGGTGGGGCAGGACGTCCACGCCTCGATGCGGGGGCTGATGAAGATCGCGGGCGGCAACCACCTCCACGAGATGAACGTGGACGCCTTCCTGGCCCAGGCCGAGGAGTACGAGTCGAGCGGCGATCTGCGCGACTCCGTGCTGAAGATCCTGAATCTGCTGCCCCGGACGCACCCCTTCACCACGGTGCGGGCGGCCGAGCTGAAGAAGTGGGCGGAGAGCCGCGACCACCAGCGGATCATGGACGGCCACTACCCGCGGCGGGACGAGGACAAGGACACCTCGGTGACGGACTCCTTCCGGCAGTCCGCCGCGCACTACGCCGACTCGGTGCGCACCAGCAAGGACCCGCTGATGAAGCTGGTGGGCGACATCGCGGGCGGCGCGGGCGACCTGGGCGGCAAGCTCCGCGACAAGTTCACGGGAGCCGCCGGCGCGGGAGCCGGAACAGGAGCCCGCAGCGCGCCGCAGGACAAGAGCGGAGCTACGGAGCAGAGCTGACGGGAGCGGCCTGCGGGGGCGGGGACGGCGGCGCGGGCTCGGTCGCGGGCGGTGTCGCGGGCGGTGCCAGGACGCCGCACAGCCCGGCCGTGCGCCGCGGTCGCCCGCTGGCGTACGGGTCGCTCGCGGCGGGGCCCACCGTGGTCGGGCCGACTCCGGCCAGGAGCGGGCGGAAGGCTCCGGCCGGGTCGGCGGAGCAGTCCTGCGGCCCGGCCATCACGTAGGCCGAAGCCAGCTCCAGCCGCCGGGCCGTCAGGTCGTCCCGGTCGAAGCGCAGCCGCAGTTCGCGCCGTACGGTGAACAGCGAGGCGCCGTCGGCCGCCGCCGGGGATCCGCCGGCGGGCCGTACGGCGTAGACGAAGGTGTGGTCGGAGGTGACCTCCAGCCTGTCCGGCGCCACCTCTTCGAAGGCGAGCGTGCCGCTCACCCGGACCCGGGAGTCGGCCACGACGGCGGTGGCCTGGTCGAAGCGGACCAGCCAGCCGGTGGCCGCATGGCGGCCGTCGCCGGAGGGCGAGGTCATGCTGCGGTCGAACTGCGCCAGCTGGTCGGGGTCGAGCAGGACGCGCACCGGGCGGGCGGCCGCTCCGGCGAGGATGTCGGGGTCCAGCGAGGACTGCACCAGGTAGTCCTTGGCGATCGACAGCGCGGCGACGACCTGGGCGTCGGTGAAGTGGTGTGTGCGGCGCACGGCGGGCAGGGTGATGCCGGCCGCTCCGACGCGGTAGTCGGCGGCGGGGCTCTTCGCGTACAGCTCGGCGGGGCGCCCGCCGGGCACCACGGTGGTCGGTGCGAGCGGCACCACAGTGCTGGTGAGCGCCGGGGCGGGTCCCCCGGCCGGGGGCAGGTAGGGATTGCGCAGCCCCAGGTAGACGGCGGTGGCGAAGGCCGTGGCGATGAGCAGCACGAGCAGCATGCCCTGCCGTGCGCCCCGGCCGGGGGTGCTGGTCCGGGCCGCGGAGCCGCCGCCGGACCAGATGGATCGGCTGCGTACGGCACGGGCGTGTTCGCCCATGCGTTCCTGCGCGGAGTACTCCTGGAGCCGGGCAGCCCGGACGAAGTCCTCGTCGAACACCACCGACCGGTACTCGTCCGACCGGAAGTCGTCATCTCCCCCGCCCATGCCCTCGGGGGTGCTGTTGGGTGGATCTCCTGGCACGGCCATTGCTTCTCCCCGCTGTCCCCGCTTCAGAGAAGCCCCCAGCTCCAACGTAAGGGAGTGGGGTCGTATCTTCAGGGTTGGCGAACGGAGGGGTACGTAAACGCGCCGACACCGGTGACTTCACCCCTGGGGGTGCTGGCGGGCGCCGGAGCGGGGTCCGCCTCGCCCGAGGCACTGCGGTAGACGGCGCTGAAGGCGAGCGCGACCATGCCGAGGCCCATCACGAAGGCGAGTACCCAGGCGACCGGACGCAGCCACGGGGCGCGGCCGCGATAGGGCCGCAGACTGCCGCCGTACGCCCCGTACGGGCCGTCCGCGAATCCGTAGCCGCGGTCGTGGTCCCGGCCGTGGTCGTCGTCGTACCCGTCGGGATGGCCGTATCCGTAGCTGTCGTGGTCGTCGTCGCCCGTCCAGCCGCCGGCCACGGCACGGGCGGCTTCGGCCTCCGCGCGCGCTCGGTCCGCCGCTCGCTGGCGCTCGGCGGCGCTCGGTTCATGGATCTCGGCGTTCCGGACGAAGTCCTCGTCGAACACCACGGAGGCGAAGTCGTGATCCGCGCCTCCGCGGTCGTCGTCGGGCTCCCCGTCGTCCGGGAACGGCTTGCCCCCCACGTCGTCCGGCACGGGACCAGCCTAGACCTGGGGGGCCACCTTGGGCAGGGTGTGCGCCGAATTCCGGCCACACCGCGCTCAGGTCATCACTACCGAACGTGACCGTCACCGGTGACGATGTACTTGGTGGACGTCAGCTCGGGAAGGCCCATCGGGCCCCTGGCGTGCAGCTTCTGGGTGGAGATGCCGATCTCCGCGCCGAAGCCGAACTGGCCACCGTCCGTGAACCGAGTGGATGCATTCACGGCGACCGTGGTCGAGTCGACCAGTTGGGTGAAGCGGCGCGCGGCGGCCTGCGAGGTGGTGACGATCGCCTCGGTATGGCCGGAGGTCCAGCGGCGGATGTGGGTGACGGCGTCGTCGAGCGAGTCCACTACCCCGGCGGCGATGTCGTAGGACAGGTACTCGGCGGCCCAGTCCTCGTCCGTGGCGGGCAGGGCGGTGACCTTGCTTCCCTTGGCCGCGGCGAGGACCCGTGCGTCGCCGTGGACGGTGACGCCGGCGTCGGCGAGCGCGTCGAGGGCGCGAGGCAGGAAGGGGTCGGCGATGTCGCGGTGGACGAGGAGGGTCTCGGCGGAATTGCAGACCGACGGCCGCTGGGCCTTGGAGTTGATGAGGATGTCCACCGCCATGTCCAGGTCGGCCTGGGCGTCGACATAGACGTGGCAGTTGCCGGTACCGGTCTCGATGACCGGGACGGTGGACTGCTCGACCACGGTCTTGATGAGGGAGGCGCCGCCGCGCGGGATGAGCACATCGACGAGGCCGCGGGCGCGCATCAGCTCGCGGACGGAGTCGCGGGACTCGCCGGGGACGAGCTGGATCGCGTCGGCGGGCAGGCCGGCGCTCTCGACGGCGTCCCGCAGGATGGCGACGAGCGCGGTGTTGGAGGAGTAGGCGGAGGAACTGCCGCGCAGGAGGACCGCGTTGCCGGACTTGAGGCAGAGGGCGGCTGCGTCGACCGTGACGTTGGGGCGGGCCTCGTAGATGATGCCGACGACGCCGAGCGGGACGCGGATCTGGCGGAGGTCGATGCCGTTGGGGAGGGTGTTGCCGCGGACGACCTCGCCGACGGGGTCGGGGAGGGCGGCGACGTCACGGACGTCGGAGGCGATGGCGGCGACCCGCTCCGGGGTCAGGGTGAGGCGGTCGATGACGGTCTCGCTGGTGCCGGCGGCGCGGGCCGTGTCCGTGTCCACGGCGTTGGCGGCGATGATCTCGGGCGTACGGGCCTCCAGCGCGTCCGCGATCGCCAGCAGGGCGGTGTCCTTGGCGGACCGCGGGAGTGGGGCGATGGCGGCCGCGGCGGTACGGGACCGCTGCGCGGTGGCGAGGACGGGCGAGGTGGCGGCATCGAGCGAGGTCATGCCGCCCAGGGTAGTCCCCTGCCGGTACACCGCCGCTGGGGTTCCACCCCGCGAGACGGCCTCCGGCCAGGTCGGCGGGGTGGGTACGGGGCCGCTGCGCGGAGCCGTCTCCCCGCCCCGCCCCCTGCCCCCTCGCCGTTTCCCCGGGCTCCGCCCGGACCCCGGTCCTCAAGCGCCGGACGGGCTGAAAGTCCCGGGGCTCCGCCCCGGACCTCGCTCCTCGAACGCCGGACCGGCTGGGTGGTCCCGGACCGGCCGGATGAGTCCCGGACCGGCCGGATGGGTCCCGGACCGGCCGGATGGGTCCCGGACCGGCCGGATGGTCAGGGCTAGTACGGGTGGACGCCCACCGGGTGGGCCGGGGGTGGACCGTAGCCCTCCGCCACGCGCTGGTGGTAGGTGGCGCGGTCGATGACCTCCAGGCCGACGATCTCCCAGGGCGGGAGCTGCGCCGAGGAGCGGTGTTCGCCCCACAGGCGCAGGGCCACGGCCGCCGCGTCGTGGAGGTCCCGGGCCTCTTCCCAGTAGCGGATCTCCGCGTGGTCGTCGGCGTACCGGCTGGTCAGCAGGAAGGGGTGGTCGTGGGCCAGTTGCTCCAGCCCGCGCCGGACCTCGGACAGCGGGGCCGACTTGCCGGAGACGCTCAGGGTCACGTGCCACAGCCGCGACGCGTGGTCCTGCTCCTCCCCACCACCGCCGCCGCCGTCACCGTCCCCTGTGCCGACGCTGGTCAGCGCTCGTCTCACCAGCCGCCTCCTGTCTCCGCCACGCGGGTCCGCCCGCCCCCTCACAGTTGACCAGTCCATTGGCCGCCGCGCTGCGCTTTTGGCGAACCTCAGCCCTCCAGCAGGACCAGATCGTCCCGGTGCACGACCTCCCGCTCGTACGCGGGTCCGAGTTCCCGCGCGAGCTCGCGAGTGGAGCGGCCGAGGAGCTGCGGGAGCTCCTTGGCGTCGAAGTTGACCAGCCCGCGGGCCACGGCTCGGCCGTCCGCGGAGCGCAGTTCCACCGGGTCCCCGGCGACGAAGTCACCCTCGACAGCCGCGATCCCGGCGGGCAGCAGCGAACTGCCGCGCTCGGTGACCGCCCGGACGGCGCCGTCGTCCAGGACCAGGTGCCCCTGCGGGGTCGACGCGTGCTGGAGCCAGAGCAGCCGGTCCGCCGACCGGCGCCCGGTGGCGTGGAACAGCGTGCCGGTGCCCCGTCCGGCGAGGGCGTCGGCGGCCTGGCTCGCGGAGGTGAGCACCACGGGGATCCCGGCGGCCGCCGCGATGCGGGCCGCCTCGACCTTGGTGACCATGCCGCCGGTGCCGACGCCCGCCTTGCCCGCGCTGCCGATGGAGACGTGCGCGATGTCCTCGGGCCCGCGGACCTCTTCGATGCGCGTGGTGCCGGGCTGCGACGGGTCGCCGTCGTAGAGGCCGTCCACGTCCGACAGGAGGACGAGGAGGTCCGCGCGGACGAGGTGCGCCACGAGGGCCGCCAGCCGGTCGTTGTCGCCGAAGCGGATCTCGTCCGTGGCGACGGTGTCGTTCTCGTTGACGACGGGGAGGGCGCCCATGGCGAGCAGTTGGTCGAGGGTGCGGTAGGCGTTGCGGTAGTGGGCGCGGCGGCTGGTGTCGTCGGTGGTGAGGAGCACCTGCCCGACGCGGACGCCGTACCGGGCGAAGGAGGCGGTGTAGCGGGCGACGAGCAGGCCCTGTCCGACGCTCGCGGCGGCCTGCTGCCGGGCCAGGTCCTTGGGCCGGCGGCGCAGGCCGAGCGGGGAGAGCCCGGCGGCGATGGCTCCGCTGGAGACGAGGACGATCTCCTTCTCGCCTCCGCTGCGGGCCTTGGCGAGGACGTCGACGAGCGCGTCTACCCGGTCGGCGTCGAGTCCGCCGGCCGCGGTGGTCAGGGAGGAGGAGCCGATCTTGACCACGATCCTGCGGGCGTCCACGACACCTTGCCTAGCCGCTGACACGTCTGTCCCCTTGCCCCTTGCCGAAATGCCTGTTGCCGAGATGCCTGCCGTCTCAATCTACGGGGTGGGCACCGGGGGCTGCTCGGGGGTTTCAGCCCCTGGACGAGGACCCGGCCGAGGACCCCGCCGACGGCCCCGCCGCAGACCCCGCCTCGACGGGAGGGGCCTCCTCCGCCCGGGCGGTACCCGGGACGAGGATCTTGCGGGAGAGCAGGAAGGTGAACGGGATGGCCACGACCGCGGCGACCAGCGGGGCGATCCTGGTGTCCAGCCCGGCCCAGGTCACCAGTGCGTAGAGGCCGACGGACTGGATGACGAAGTTGGTGATGTTCGTCAGCGGGAAGAGGAGGAACTTCTTCCAGGTCGGCCGGGTCCGGTAGGTGAAGTAGGTGTTCATGAAGAACGAGCCGACCATCGCCAGTACGAAGGCGAGCGAGTAGGCGGCGAAGTACGGCATCCACGGGTGCAGGAGCAGGTAGATGACGAAGAAGGTGCCGGTGTTGACCCCGCCCACGAGGGCGAATCTGAACACCTGGCCGAGCTGGTCCTTGCGGCTCATCGGGCGCTGCGCTCCACGATCGTAGGCTCTGCGACCGGGGCCGCCGGCCGGTCATCGGTCCGCGGGAGCGGCTGTGCTCCGTGCGATTCCTTCACCAGGAAGTGCGGCCTGCGCTTGGCTTCGTAGTAGATGCGGCCGATGTACTCGCCGATCAGACCCAGCATGATCAACTGTACGCCGCCCAGCCCCGTGATGATGGCCACAAGGGTGACGTACCCCGGGGACTCGACGCCGTTGGTGATAGCCATGATCGTGATCCACAAGGCGTACAGACCGGTCAGGGCGACCAGCGACACGCCGAACCAGATCCCGATCCGCAGCGGCCTGTTGTTGAAGGAGATCAGGCCGTCCATGCCGTAGTTCAGCAGGGCACCGAATTTCCACTTCGTCTCGCCGGCCTCGCGCTGCGCGTTGCGGTAGTCGAAGTGGACGGTGTCGAAGCCGATCCAGGAGAAGAGGCCCTTGGAGAAGCGGTTGTACTCCGGCAGCGACAGCAGGGCGTCCACGGCCGGGCGCGAGAGCATGCGGAAGTCGCCGACGCCGTCGGTGAGCTCCACGTCGACCCAGCGGTTGACACCCCGGTAATAGAGGCTGCTGAGGGCGGAGCGGAGCTTCTTGTCGCCCTCACGCGTGCGGCGGGCGATGATCTGGTCGTGTCCCTGCCGGTAGTGCTCCAGCATGGTCGCGATGAGTTCCGGCGGGTGCTGGAGGTCCGCGTCCATGATCACTACGGCGTCGCCCGTGGCCTCGCGCAGGCCGGCGAGCATGCCGGCCTCCTTGCCGAAGTTCCGGCTGAAGGAGACGTAGCGGGTCCGGTCGCCGTGTTCGGCGGCGATCTTCCGGAGCTTGTCGAGGGTGCCGTCGCGGCTTCCGTCGTCGACGTAGCAGACCTCGTACTCGACGGGCAGGGCGTCCAGAACCCGGCGGATCTCCACGTCGAAGCTGTCGATGACGGCCTCTTCGTTGTAGCAAGGGACAACTACGGACAGCTTCGTCATGAACACTTCCTGCTGGATCCGAACGGGTGATTGTCGGCGGCCGGACCCGCCTCTCACCACTTCCTTAGAAGTATGCACGGCGAGGTCGGACGAGAGTCGGGCTGCCGGAGTCGAGGGCGGCACACGGTAGCGTGGACGAGATAAGCGGAATCAAATCAACGTAACGAAACGAAGGGATCGAGGTGCACGTGCCCGACGTCTCCGTGGTCGTCATCGTCTACAACGACGCAGAGCGTCTGCCGACAGCAGTCCGGTCGGTTCTGGACCAGACCCTGCACAGCGTCGAAGTCGTGATCGTCGACGACTGCAGCAAGGACCGCTCGTACGCGGTCGCCCAGGAACTGGAATCCGCACATCCGGGGAGAGTGCGCGCCTTCCGGCTGCCGGAGAACAGCGGCGGCTGCGGTGCGCCGCGCAACCACGGCATCCAGCAGGCCACCGGAACGTACGTGATGTTCCTCGACAGCGACGACGTGCTGGAGCGGAACGCCTGCCGGAACATGCTGGACGCCGCCGAGCGGACCGGATCCGACCTGGTCTCGGGCATGTGCGTACGCGTGCACCTCGACAACCGGTGGGGCAAGACCACCGAGTGGTACCCCTGGATCTACTCGCGCACGCGCACCCTGGAATCAATCACCGAGGACCCGGACCTGCTGGTCTACGACACCCTCTCCACGAACAAGTGCTATCGGCGCGAGTTCCTGCTGGAGCAGGGCCTGGAGTTCCCGGTCGGCATCCACTACGAGGACCTGCTGTTCTCCGCGCAGGCCTACGTGGCCGCCCGCCGCATCACGCTGATCCCGAACCACGTCTACTTCTGGAACGTGGTCGAGAAGGCCGCGGCCCTGTCGATCAGCAACCGGCGCCACGAGATCGCGAACTTCGTGCACCGGATGGAGATCCACCGCCGCGTCGACGCCCTGCTGGCCGAGAAGGGCCACACGGACATCAAGTCCGCGAAGGACGCCAAGTTCCTCAAGCACGACCTGGTGCTGCACCTGCGCGACCTGCCGCTGCTGAGCGACGAGTACCGCCAGGAGTTCGCCCGCCTCGCCAACGGCTACCTGGCGGGGATCGACCCGGCCGCGTACGAGAACGTCACCTACCTCCAGGCGATCTGCGCCTACCTGCTGGGCAAGGAGGACTGGGACAACCTGCTCCCGGCCGCCGACGCCATGACCAACAAGGGCCGGCTCACCTCCCCGCTCGCCGAGCGCGACGGCCGCGTCTACTGGTGCGCGCAGCACATCGACGGCGCCGACGGCGCCGAGGCCCGCCGGATACTGGACGTCACCGAGCAGGCCTTCCACACCACGCCGCTCACCTCCCTCACCCTGGGCAACCGGCTCACCTCCTACGAGGACGACGGCCGCGGCACGGTCACCATGTCCGGCTCCGTCGTGAACCCGCTGGGCCGCATCCCGGCCGACGCCGCGCTGAAGGCCACGCTCGAATTCCGGGCCCGCCGGCAGATCGGCGTGCGCTCCTTCAGCTTCCCGGTGGAAACCGTCCGCCACGCCGGTGACACGATCGAGTGGACCGGCACCGCCGACGTCGCGAGCACCGTCCGTCCGCTCGGCATCATCGACGCCGTCTGGGACGTCCGCCTCAAGCTGACCGCGGGCGGCGAACGGATCATCACCCGTGTCGCGATCGGCGGGGTCGACCTGGAGTCGGCGACCCGGCTGCGCGTGCGCCCGCGGCTGACCAGGCTGGTCTCCGACCGCTTCGGGCCGCAGATGACCAAGAAGGGCAACCTCAGCTACGTACTGAGCGCCGAGGGCGCCGCCGCCGTCCGTACCCAGTCGCTGATCAACAACGCCATACAGGGCAAGGCGGCCGGCGTGGTCAAGCGGGGCTTGCGCAAGGCACTGCGGGCCCGCCGGAACATGGGCTCCGGCGAGCAGAAGGTGAAGATCTACCACGAGGTCTTCTCGAAGCTGCCGATCAAGAAGGGCACGGTCGTCTTCGAGAGCCACATGGGCAAGCAGTACAGCGACAGCCCGAAGGCGATCTACGAGGAGCTGGTCCGCCAGGGCGCGCCGTTCGAGGCGATCTGGTCGTACGCGGGCGCCAAGCCCACCGGCTTCCCCAAGGAGGCCACCCTGGTCAGGCGCTGGGGCTGGCAGTACCTGCGTGCCCTCGCCCAGGCCGAGTACTGGGTCGACAACCAGGGTTTCCCGCTGGCGCTGGCCAAGCGCCCGGGGACCACGTACATCCAGACCTGGCACGGCTCGGCGCTCAAGCGGATGGGCTTCCACGAGCCCCGGACCAAGGCGCAGGGCCGGGCCGGCCAGGCCCGCTTCCAGGCGGCCGTCGACCGGTTCGACCACTTCCTGATCCGCTCCGAGCACGACACCCGGACCCTCGCCAAGGGCTTCCGGCTGCGGGACGAGGTGCTGCTGCGCACGGGCTACCCGCGCAACGACGCCCTCGTCGAGGCCCACCGGACCGAGTCCCACAGCGGTGAGCGGGTACGCGGGCCCCTCGCCGGCGAGCTCGGCATCGACCCGGACAAGAAGGTGCTGCTGTACGCGCCGACCTTCCGGGCGGGCGCGGACGGCGCGGTGGAGGGCTTCGCCTTCCCCTTCGACGTGGAGGAGTTCGCGGACCGGCTCGGCGACCGCTTCACGCTGCTGGTGCGGACCCATTACCTCAACAGCGTCTCGCTGCCGCCGTCCGTCGCGGGCCGCGTCATCGACGTCTCCCGGCATCACGACATCACCCCGCTGCTGGCCCTCGCCGACGGTCTGATCACCGACTACTCGTCCGTGATGTTCGACTACGCGGTCCTGGACCGGCCGATGCTGTTCTTCGCCTACGACTACGAGAGGTACGCGACGGACATCCGCGGCACGTACTTCGACCTGAAGGAGAAGGCGCCGGGCCCGGTGGTGGCCACGGCGGACGAGCTCCTGCAGGCGCTCGCCGCCTTCGAGGAGGCGGACGTCAAGTACGCCCAGGCACGGCAGCGTTTCCTCGCCGAGTTCGGCGAGTACGACCGTGGGGACGCGGCCCGCCAGATCGTAGAGAAGTTCTTCACCAGGAGCGGCAAGTGAACCAGCAGACCGTCGCTCCGGGCGGCCGTGACATCTTCATCGTCTCCAACAACGTCGACGAGATCGGCGGCGTGACCACCTGGTCGCACCAGATGGCCCGGCAGTTCACCGATCGCGGCCACCGGGTGCACATCGTGGGCATCGCCCCGGTAGCCGACGAGATCCGGCAGAAGCTGCCGCAGGGACTGCCGTACGAGACGACCACGCTCTACGACGCGCACCCGCCGTCGGCGCGCCGGCTGCGGGGGATCAAGGGCCGGCTGAACGCGCCCGAGCGGCGCCGCCAGGCGGCCCGGCGGGCGCAGATGCGGCTCAAGGCCGAGCAGCTGAGCGAGCTGCTGCGGGCGGCCCGTCCGGGCGGTGTCGTCATCGTCACCCAGGTCTGGGCGATGGAGTGGGTGGCGCTCGCCGACACCAAGGGGCTCACCGTCATCGGGATGAGTCACGAGTCGTTCGAGGCCAGCCAGAAGTCCACCCGCGGGGAGCGGGTCCGCCGCTTCTACCCGCAGGTCGACCGGCTGCTGGTGCTGACCGCCGAGGACGCGGACCTGTGGATCCGGGCGGGCATGGAGAACGTGGGGAGCATGCCGAACCCGCTGCCCTTCATGCCCGACTCCCCCGCACCCCGCACGGAGAAGGTCGTGGCGTGCGTCGGCCGCCTCGCCTTCGAGAAGGGCGTCGACCTGCTGCTCGACACCTGGGCGGACGTCGCGCCGCACCACCCCGACTGGACCCTGCGGATCTACGGGGCGGGCGTGGAGGAGGCGACGCTGAAGGCGTACTGCACCTCGCTGGGCCTGGACGACTCCGTGGAGTGGATGGGCAGCACCGACGACGTGCTGGGCGCGCTGCGCGGGGCCTCGGTGTTCGCCCAGGCCTCACGGGCCGAGGGCTTCCCGATCACCCTGCTGGAGGCGATGGCGGCGGGCGTGCCGGCGGCCGCCTTCGACTGCGCGCCGGGCGTGCGGGAGATCGTCGAGCACGGCGAGGACGGGCTGCTGGCCCGGCTGGGCAACACGATGGAGCTGGCCGGGCACCTGCGTGTGCTGATGTCCGACCGTGAGCTGCGCGACCGGCTCGGGGACAACGCCTTCCGCTCGGTGCAGCGGTACTCCAGCCCCGAGATCACCGACCGGTGGGAAGAACTGTTCTCCTTCCTGGAGCGCTGACCGCACCACCACGGCACCCC
>NZ_JBSGZP010000081.1:0-16854 GCF_053611065.1 Streptomyces sp. NPDC054840 | reverse complement strand
TCAAGAACGACCGGATCGTCGTCCTCGACTACGCGGAGCTGGTGGAAAGCCCGCGCAATCCTGCGGCCATCGCCTCACTCGCCGAGGACCTGAGGAAATTTTCTCGCGACTGATCGGCAGAGGACGTCGGCCGCCGCCTCAGCACGCGGGCGGCGGTGCCGACCGTCGCAGCAGCGCGCCTCGGTCCACCAGTGCGCCAGGAGCAGCGGCCGACGACCGCCTCTGGCGTAGCCTCTGGGCCGGCCCGGGTCTCGGAACGGGCTTGGAGACGTGTCGCCTTCCTGTGTGCTCAGTCCGCTTCGGCGCTAAGTGTCCTTTCCCGCTGGGTCGGACTCATCATGTCGACGGCGTCGCGATCCTGGCCGGTGGCTGACGGCGTTCTGAGGGTCGGGTGCCGGCCACCAGTACCTACGAGTCAGGCGCCGACGAGTTCTTCCAGGACGTCTTCCATGGTCACGAAGCCAGGACGGTGCCTTTGCTGCCGGTGACGGCAGCGAGCTGGGTGCCTGCCGCGCCCACGGCAGTCATGGTGTCGTCGAGCGGGTGTCGAGGGCGACCTTGGTGATCCGGTGGAAGGCAAGGTGCGGGAACGGCGCTGTGCGGTCTATGAGTCTGAGGGCGTCCTTGATGTGGAGGTAGCCGAGGATCTCCTCGCCCGGTCCGGTAACGGGCATGCGGGAGAAGCCGTGGGCGGCTGCTGGTGACGTCGCGGCCGGTAGGAGCGAAGGTGGCCTGCGCGACGAAGAACGGCAGTCCGTCATTCCCCTGTCCCTCCTGGAGGGTCGCGGCAGGCGCTCGCAGCAGCTGGGCGTGCATGGAGATGATGCTCGGCGCCAGAGCCAGCTGGCGGCGACGGCGGCCAGGGCGGCTCGGCGAGCGGGCGCCCAGACCTCGTGTCCGGCCGTCTCGAACAGCACCGTCCGCAGGGCGGCGACGTCGAGGTGGCGGCGGGCGATCCGGCGGACGGCTTCGGCCGCGACCGCGGCGGCGGGAGTGCCCTGGGCGATTCTTCCAGCCGCGCCACGCGGCGCGGCTGCCAGCACCAAGGACTCAAGCGATGCACGCCCCGACTGCCCTCACCGACAACGACATCCGCGTCCGCACTGCGACTCAGGCGGACGGCGACACCCTCGTGGAGCTGATCTCGCTCGTTGTCCTCCAGCTGCGGGCCGAGCAGCTTCCCGGCGCCCTGGACCCCATGAGGCACGCCCTCACCGACAGCGACGACGGACCGCTCTCGCACACCGCAGGAACCACTTCCTGATCGCCGAGAACAGTGAGGGCGTCCCCGTCGGGGCCATCGCGTGCGGCCCCGCCAAGTGGATGTCCAACCGAACCGGGCCCCCGCGATCATGCGGCGCCGGATCGCCGAGCGCATCTCCACCGTCCACGGCCTCGCCGTGATCCCTGCCTATCGACACCAGGGAATCGCCGCACCCTCCTCCAGCACGCCGAGGAGACGTTCCGGGACGCCGGATACAGGGCTCTGACGCTGCGCCACGAACGGAGCCTCCCGAAGTTCTACAGCCAGCTCGGCCACACCAGCCACAACCGCCTGTCGCTGACTCTGCCCACGGGTGAACTCCTCAGCCTCGTCGACCGGGGGTGGAAGCACGCCTTCAAGGTCCTCTCCCCCTCCGCCTCCGTCATCACGGTCCAGGGGATGCCCACGATCACCGGCGCGCTGTCCGACTGACGCCCGCCATCGGCCTCTCGCCGACGAGGTGCGTACGCTCGCCGGGGGCGATTGTGGTGCCGGTTTGCCACGGCACCACACCCCCGGTTCCCGCCCGGCGCCCGACTGCGCGGGCCCGCGCCGTTGCCTTCAACCGCCGTTGCACGGCGACGGCCAGGCCCCCGCCCGTGCCTTCACCGCAGGTCGTCGTCCTCGTCCTCGAGGGCCGGGGGCGCCTGCCACGTCAGGGTCTCCAGGGGCGAGTGCAAACGCCGGGCAGGGCCGGGGAGGGGCGCCATCACGGCGGATGCCTCGTCGCTGAAGTAGACGACGGGCTGGTCCGTGGTGCCGGCAGACGCGGGTGCTGCCGTGCGTGAAGTCTTCGTGGTGGTCATCTGGTCCCCCTGGTTGGTCACGGGCCCTGCCCGGTTGACGGCTGGCACACAGGCCAGCGGCGACAGCGTATCCAGTTTCCGAACTGCGGCCGAAGCAGATTTCCTTGGACCTCTTCCGCAGGTCAGTCCCCTCACCCCGGATCGGCCCTCGCCGCCCCGGGGGCCAGTCGCGGGTTCGGTTTTCGCTGCGGACCGCGCGACGCTGCGGTCTCCCGCCCCAGAGTCATCGGTCGTCCGCCGCCTCGCGGGTGCCACCGGACCGGTCCCAGCGCCCGTCGCGGCTCGTACAGCCGACCGGCCGCACTCTGGACCGGTTCGGCCGCCTTGCCGACGACGTGGGACATCTCGTCCAGGAGCAGGACGGAGGGCATCGGCGGCACCAGAGCGACGTCCACGGCCGGTCCTCGCTCACGCACCGCGCGCGCCAGCTGGTGCAGCTCTTCGTGCCCGGGATGGCGGGCCCGGTCTCAGCGACCGCGACGCGGCCAAGGAAGTCCTCTTCCGCCTCCGCCTGATGCACCCCGAGATCACCATCGTCTGGGCCGACTCCGCCTATGCCGGAAAGCTCATCGACTGGGCAAAACAGCACCTCAACCTCACCATCAAGACCGTCAGCCGGCCCAAGGACGCCTCCGGGTTCGTCGTGCTGCCCCGCCGCTGGGTCGTCGAACGCAGCCTGGCCTGGATCATGCACGCCCGCCGACACGCGCGGGACTACGAACGGCTCGTCCAGCACTCCGAAACGCTCATCACCTGGGCGGCGATCACGCTCATGACTCGTCGCATCACCCGGGGGAAGAAGAGCCTGACCCGCCCGCCCGTCACCCCGCAGCAGGTCACGCAAGCCGCGTGACCTACTCGTCGTCCTCCGGGCAGTTCTCCTCCTGGCCGAGTTGCTCCTGCCAGCGCAGGAACTGGAGGTTCTGCCACATCACCCCGAGCTCGATCTGGGCGGGGGGCAAGCCGGGCGCCCACCGACTGACCCGAACAGCTCCTCACAGCCGTCCAGCCCACTGATCGCGATCGGAGGGCGATCCGACAACGCCCAATCATCTCGGGACAACCGCAGACGCTGGGATACCACCACGCGATCATGCAGCACGTCACGATCGATGCCGTCAGGCCGATAGCCAAGCTTCTCTGAGACGGCCAGCGAAGACGTGTTGTCCGTGAACGACAACGACACCGCCTCGGCGCAGCCGAGTTCGGCAAACGCAAGATGCAGCACGGCAGCGCGCGCCTCGGTCCCCAGTCCGATACCTTGATGCTTGCATCCGAGCCACGAGCCGGTGGTCACTTCGCGCCTGATCGCGTAGTGACGAGCCCGCATTTCCTGCAGGCCCACCGGGCGGCCGTCGAGGAAAATCGCAAGGCCCAGCGCCCAGTCATCAGCCGTCCACGTGCCCATCCGGCGCCAGTGCTGTTGCACGACGTATCGACCACGTTCGGCAGCAGGCAGGTCTGTCCACGGGGTGAGGAACGGAGCACTGCCCGGCGGGTGAACTCCTTGAGCAGCCACATCGGCCAGCTCGGCCAGCTCCTCATCGGTGGGAAGCCGCAGCTCCAGACGAGCAGACCTATTACGTGGAACTGCCGTGTATGTCCTCCCTTGGAGTGACGGCCGTGTCGCTGTCCAACATCACTGACAAGCGATCCAGGTTCAGTGGCAGAGGACACTGCGGGTTCCTGGCGGGCGCCCCAGGTGATCAGGCAGTGATCAGCAAGACCAGGAGAACCGACAGGGTGCCCGCTGTGAGCGCCGCTCCCACGACGGTGAATACCAGGTAGATCGACGGATTCTCCCAGCCTCGGATCTCGAAATGGCGGGGGTTCTTCTCGTCGTAAAGGACCGTGACGGAGCTGCCGATGCCGTAGCCGAGGAGAACGGTGCCCCGGCCGAAGCTGGAGGGGTACGTGCAGTCGCGGCCGTCCCGGGCCGTCCAAGCCACGACGGGGTGGTGGTACTTGGCTCCGTCGTCGTCTCGCCGGGTGTCGTGACGCACAACTCGGCCTACCGCAGTGATTCCGGTGCGTCGGAGCGCGCGGGCGCGGCGGAGTCCATACCCGCCAGCGCAGAGGAAGCTCACGCCGATCAGCAGCGGTATGAGCGAGAAGAGCCATTCGCGTTCCATGTGGTGTCCGACGCGCAAGTGAGGACATTGGTTGCCGGGTACAGACGTGCCCTCCGCAGGTCGTCGACTCTGGACGCTGAACCATGCCGAAGGCAGCCGACTCGCCCAAGCCCTCGGCGCGCGCTCAGGGGCGAGAATGTTCAGGAGCTGCCAGACCGACCGAGGAGCACCTTGTCTCACACCATCCGCTGGCACCTGCAGGGTTCTGCTGACCATTCCTACTCCGGCGAGGAGGCTCGACAGCTCCTTCGACACCGGTGGGACTGGGCCACGCAGGAGACGCGATTCGAGAGTGCGGCGGGGCGCATCCTGACTGTGGTCACCAACGGCCAGCGCGCCAGGGTCGTCTTGCTGAACGGGAACGGCGACCTCGGCGAACACCTCATTGATCCGCGCGGTACAGGCTCTTCCGGCGGCTACCCGCTCTCCCATGGGCAGAGCGGCACCCACGCCGACCGTGGGACCGTCACCTTCGAGGCAGCCGGCCATGCCGTGGCGCACCTCATCACTCATGGCGTGTGGCCGCCCGAGGTCACCGTCGAACGCAGCCGCCCACGGGAGCACTCTTAGATCGCTCGGCGCCGTCGCGGGACCGGGCCGCCCTCACGGTGAACGCCCGGGCCGGTGCCGTTGCTGGGACCCTGCCCGGCCCCGTCCACTGGGACATGGGCTGTGTACACGGTCACGACCCCGCCGTTGTCCTCCTGGAAGCGACGCTCCAGCGCATCTGCTGAGACCCCGCTCAGCGCCGGTCCGACGAGGCCTCACGCTCCGCCAGACGGCGCCAGCGGCTCACAAGTGCTCTCTGACTGGGCCAGCCGCCCGCCAGCAGCGACCCCATGCAGCGGACCCGTCAGACCGTCCGCATAAGGTCGATGTCGTGATCACGCGATTCGGCGACCCGTTCCTGTCCGAGACCGAGCGCCACACCGCCTGGGGCGTGGCCCAGCTCGAGGCCCTGGGCTCGTTCCTACCCGAAGGCCCGTGGGCGGCGGACCTGCCGTCCTGCCTGTACCGCCAAGGCGCCCTCGAATTGCGCGTCTCGGTGCTCGGCACCTACGACACCGAGGAGCGGTCGTGGATGTGGGGCTGGGCAAACCCCGGCCTGAAAGGCACCGAAGTAGTGGCCCTCTCGGCCGCCGTCGAGCGCTACGGACGGGCCCACGGCATAGCGGAACTCACGGCCCCGACGCTGGACCTGTCGGGCTTCCCCGACCCGCGGCGCGCCGCCGAGACCCTCGCGTTCGCCGGGATGGGCGTGGCCCAGGCTTCCGGTTACATCGGCGACCGACTACGGCACGCTCCACCCCGAGCAGCGCCGGCTCGTGAGGGAACTGGGCATCACCCTGATCGAACCCGACGACGAGCCGCCGCAGCCCACCGGCCGCGCCGCCCGCCGGCTGCGGCAGCTTGAACACGGCCTGGCGGCCGTCGCCGCCTTCCGTGACCGCGAAGGCCACGTCCACATCCGACAGCGCGACACCGTCACCGTCGACGGCGAGGAATTCAAGATCGGCCAGTGGCTCAAGAACCTCCGCAAACGCTGGGACACCCTGCCCCCGAGCATCTCCAAGCCGTCACTGCCGCCGGACTCACCCGCCACGTGCAGCCGCCGGCCAAGGACACCACCCCCGATGTCTGAACCACCAAACCCCTCCTGGCCGGGCGGCCCGTATCCAATCCGTCCCAACTGGCTGTCGCCAGTGACGGACTTCGTGCCCGCTTCACCGACAAATGCGCACGACACGAACTGGTACCGGCTCTGAGGAGGGCCCGACGGATCGCATCCCCTCCTGACGTCCCCAAGGGGGAATGAGATCATGAGGGCCGAAAGCGCCGCCGTGGGGCGACGCGGCGGAAGGACTCAGCGTGGCCCAGGGGCGGATGACGTACAACGTGCGGTACGGGGCGTCCTCGCCGGTCGTCGTCCGCCACGGTGACAGCGGGGGACCCAATGGGCATATCGCCATTGGGATGCTGTGCCGCGTGCCGGACGGCCACGGAGGCGCCGCGCACCCCTCCGCCCGTGCCTTCGACGTCGTCGGTGAGGGCCAGACCGCGATCGCCCGGGTTTCGACGGAGGAGACAGGCTCGCGCCTGAGCGGACGCCCCGCCGTGTACCGCGTCGATGACGCGTACGGCGCCCCGCTGGGCCGGATAACGTACCGGCGCGGGCGCGCCCTGCGCGGCGCCCGCGCGCGCTGGACCGTCGAGTCGGTGACCGGACACTCCGTGCGCGGCTTCCGTGGGCGCCTGTTCTGGTGGGCGGTGTGGTGGCCCCTCGGCCTGCCCGTGAGCCTGGTGTGGCTGATCCTGTCCCTGCTCGGCGAGGGCGATGACGCCTTCGGCAAGCCGCGCAGGGTCATCTGGCGCGACTCCTCACACCGGGCGCACCTCGTCTTTCGGGGGGTCGCGGACGAGTACCGCGTCCTCGACGGAAGCTGGGACCCCCGGCTGGTGGCCGCGCTGCTCGGGCTGCACCAGTCGTACGATCCCTCGGAAGGCAGCGGCGCGAACGGCTGGTACGCCACGCCCTGAGCTTGTCCTCTGACATCCGGTCCGCTCCCGGGTGGGTCAGTTGAGTCGGCTAGGTTCCCTCGGGGCGGGCTCAGCTCAGTTCAGGAACACCATACGGTGGCGGACCCGGACCGGCGCCCGGTGGCGGGATGTGCCGGAGCGGTATGCGCCGTGGGACCGGGTCTATGACCGATTCAGTCGCTGGCTGTCGCGTTTCATTTGTACGCTACCGTACACACGAACTGTACGGCACCGTATAGATGAGGGGGCCCCTTGAACTCCAAGAAACGACTGCTCCGTTGGGCGAGCGGCATCATGCTCGTGCTGGGAGCGGGACACCTGATCCTGCTGGCGCTCGCCGCCTGGGACGACGTCACAGGCTGGGTAGAGCGGGGGATGTGGGCGGCTGTCCCCCTCGACCTCTCGGAGGGGGCGCCGCAGACAGTGGAGTCCCTCACGAACTCCGTCACCTTCTGGGCGGGTCCGGGGAGCTTCGCCGTGCCCATGATTCTGCTGGGGTGTCTGATATGGCACTTCGCTGGCCGCGGGGTGAGCGTGCCGGCCTGGACAGGCTGGGGCCTCGCGCTGTGGTGCGTACTGGGCGGCGTGCTTCTTGTGCCGTCCCCGTTCTTCGTCGGCGCCGTCTCCGGAGTGCTCATCACGCTGGCGGCACGGAAGGAGGACCGGCCGGCAGCCGTCCAGGACCGGGAGTTGCACGTGTCCTGAACGCGGAAACGAAGCGGCCGGCACTGCCCTCGAGTGGGCAGTGCCGACCACATGTCGCCCTACGGGCCCCGTCGGCCTAGCTTGAGCTCTACTCTGTGCGGCGTGGGCGAGGAGTCGTGGACTTCTTCGGTCTGGGCTTCGCGGTGGCTGTTTTGCCGCCTGTGTGGACGTCGTGCCGGGGTGTGGGCCGGGTGTTCTTTCGGCCTGGTGGCCGTCCAGGGCCTGGGCGGCTGGCTTTCGGCGCTTCGGCCGGGCAGGCGGCTTTCGGGCGGATGTGCCGGAAGTCGCGGCGGACGCGGGCGGTGGTGCACGAGGTAGTCGATTCCCGCTTCGCCCTCCAATGCGCGATACACCACATACAGGCGGTGGTCACCGGCCATCGGCACCGTGAACACGAGCCAGGTGTCGCCTCCCAGAAGCTGGGACAGCAGGGCTCCCGCTTCCAGATCGTGAGTGTCGCCCGGGTGCAGGTGGACCCGCCAAAACAGAGGGTCATCTAGAAGTTCGGGCTGTTCACCACGACAACCAAGCACTGCGCGCCGCGCTCACCGCACGCGCCGGTACCTCGTGCCCCTCATCCCGGCCAGGAGACCCCACTCGTCGACGTAACGAAGCAGGCACTCGATCCGGCGCGACGGTCACACTGCCCGGTCTCTCGGCCCTGCAGCCTTTGGCCAAAGTAGCCGCAGGCCGTCTCTGCGCGGCCCTCAGTCAGCTCACTGTGAACGACACACGAGACTGACCAAGTCCTTCTTGGTACGCCCAGCGCGCGCAGTCCGCCACGAGCCTTCATCGTGGTTGTACGGGGTGCTGCCTTGTGTGCCGGGTTGCGGGGCGGAGAGGTAGCGGCTAGGACGAGGGGAGTCAATCCCGATGTCATCGCCACGGATCGTCACCGCTGACGACAGTGTGCACTCCCTCGCGTCGCCGGTCAGCTCGCACAACGAATGGGACCCGCTGGAGGAGGTCGTCGTCGGGCGTCTGGACGGTGCGACGTTCCCCTCCAGGCATCCGATCGTGACCTGCAACGTCCCGGCATGGGCGGGACGGCTGCAGGGGCTGGCCGCCGGCGTCCGCTATCCCCGCGCCATCATCGAGCCGGCCCAGCGTGAGCTCGACCGGTTCATCGACCTGCTGCAGTCCCTGGGTGTGACGGTCAGGCGCCCCGACCCCGTCGACCACCGTCGGCGTTACGCCACCCCCGACTGGCCGTCACGCGGGTTCGCCAACAGCTGTCCGCGTGACAGTCTGCTGGTGATCGGTGACGAGATCATCGAGACCCCGATGGCCTGGCCGTGCCGGTACTACGAGACCTTCTCCTACCGCTCACTCGTCAAGGACTACTTCCGTCGCGGCGCGCGCTGGACGTCGGCACCCAAGCCGCAGCTCACCGAGGCCCTGTTCGACGGGGACTACCGGGTCCCCAGGGCTGGCGAGCAGGTGCGCTACCTGACCACGGAGTTCGAGCCGGTCTTCGACGCGGCGGATTTCGTGCGGGCGGGCCGTGACTTGTTCGTCCAGCGGAGCAACGTGACCAACCGGATGGGCATCGAGTGGCTGCGCCGCCACCTGGGGCCCGACTATCGCATCCACGAGATCGAGAGCCGCTGCCGTACGCCGATGCACATCGACACGACGTTCCTCCCGCTTGCCCCGGGCAAGGTCCTGGTGAATCCGGAGTACGTCGATGCCGACCGCCTGCCCGCGGTTCTCGACGGGTGGGACGTGTTGATCGCCCCCGAGCCCGATCCGCTCCCTGAACGGCTGCTCAAGATCACCTCAATGTGCGGCAAGTGGTTGAGTATGAACGTCCTCGTCATCGACGGCGAACGTGTGATCGCGGAACGGCACCACACCCGCATGCTGCGCGCCTTGGAGAGGTGGGGCTTCGAGCCTGTCCCCTGCGACCTGCTGCACTATGCGCCGTTCGGCGGGTCGTTCCACTGCGCCACCCTCGACATCCGTCGCCGCGGCGCGCTCGATTCCTACTTCCCCCGGCCAACCCGCGGGACCGGACCCTGAATGCACGCCACACCCACAGACTCCATGGATGTGCCAAGCACCTGGGGGTAACGAGGAAGGTCGCCTCACCTTGGCGTGTCATCAGGCCCGCCGACCGGGGAGGAGATCCCGCCCCGCCGCAAGAAGGGAGCGTACGCATGTCCCGTCCTGTGACTGTCGGTGTGGACGGGTCGCCGGAGGCTCTCGCGGCGGCCTCATGGGCCGCCGGGGAGGCGGTACTGCGCAAAGTGGACCTGCGGATCGTCTACGCAGATCAGGCGCCGGGCCCGGCGACCGTGCAGTCCGGCAGCGGCCACTGGGCCGAAGATCTGCTGGCCGAGGCCGCGGAAGGGGTGCGGCGCGAGCACCCTTCTCTGGAGATCGAGAGCCGGCGTCGATTCGGGCAGCCTTCCGGAGTCCTGGCCGACGAGGCGGCCGAGGCCGGTCTCCTGGTGCTCGGCTCTCGCGGTCTGGGCGGGGTGAGGGGGTTCCTCCTGGGGGCGGTCGGCCTGGCGACGATCAACGTCACGGAGCACCCGGTCGTGCTCGTACGGGCACCGGAGCGGCCGGACGCGACGGACGGATCAGCAGGGGTATCAGCAGGGTGACGTCGTTGCGGTTGCCGCCGGTCAGCGAGACGGCGAGCGGGATTCCCTGGCCGTCGACGATGAGGTGGTGCTTGCTGCCCGGACGTGCGCGGTCGACCGGGCTGGGCCCGCTTTTGGGCCCCGCCGAGCGGCCCGGACGTGGGAGGAGTCGATCACCGCCCGCGACCGGTCCAGCTTCTTCGCGACCCGCAGCTTCTTCAACAGCACCACATGCAGCTGGGCACGACGTTGAACTCGACGCACAGCTTCGTGCCGTGGGGAAACTTCTTCCCGCCCTTCCACTTCCACCCGCCCGTGGACAGCTTGGTCATGGCCGCCGTGACGGGGGCGGCGCCCTTCCACCCGGTCAGCTCCGACCGGTACCCCTTTGGCGTGTACGTGATCAGGCGGGCACGCATCCCGGTCCCGTGCCCTTCCATGTTGGCGCCCACGCCATCGATCCAGCAGGCCTTGCCCCCGGAAAGATAGGCCCGCCGTGCCGTCCTGGGTTCTCGCGGCGGCGTGCGCGGGCGCGGCGCCGAACAGCAGGGCCGTCGCCGTCAGTGCGCAGGTCGTCTTTCTCCCGCCAGCTCACCTCGCCGGAGTGCCCGTCGCACTGCATCGCCGGCCCCGGAATCGACTCCCCCGGGCAAGTCCACCGTCAGCCTGGCCCAGCCTGCTCAGGCTGCGCGGGTGACTTCTGCGCCGGGGACTGTAAATCGTTCGGTGTAACTCCCGATCAAGGAAGATGCACCGATGACGAGCGAGAACGTGACCGAGGCCGAGACCAGCGAAGCCGCCCAGCCGCAGTCGGCGAAGGCCGTGGACGACCGGCTGATCGACGAGCTGGTGAGCCGGGCCCAGGCCAAGGGCCTGCAGCTGACCGGTGAGGGCGGGCTGCTGCAGCAGCTGACGAAGCGGCTGCTGGAGTCCGCCCTGGAGGGGCGAGATCACCGACCACCTCGGTTATGACAGGCACGACCCTGCCGGGAAGAACGGCGGCAACTCCCGCAACGGCAGTCGTGGGGCCGCCCTGAGCGGTTCGCCGAGTTCGCCGACGCCTGGGGCAAAAAGTACCCGGCGATCGTCCGGCTCTGGGAGAACGCCTGGGCGGAGTTCACCCCGTTCCTCCGCTTCGACACCGAGATCCGCCGCATCGTCTGCACCACCAACGCCATCGAGTCCGTGAACGCCAGGATCCGGCGGGCGGTCAAGGCCCGCGGCCATTTCCCGAACGAGACCGCCGCCTTGAAGTGCGTCTATATGGCAATCATGTGTCCGAAGGGAGGCAGCCTTGACCGAACGCGACGTCATGCTCAACGAACTCGCGCAGGAGTTGCGCCCGATGTCACAGGGCATCGAATGGTTCGACGCACTTGGCCCGGAGGAACAGTCCGAGGCATTGCTGTTCCTACGCCACCACTGCGTCCAGGCGCGCGTCACCACCGAGGACGGACCGGAGAGCGTCCGCCGCGCCGGGCTGCGCCCGACGCACACACCCGCGGTCCTGATTACCCGCGGCCGGATTGAGCACCAGTTGGGGAAGATCGCCTCCCTCACCCCGCTCGATGAACGCCGCAAGGCGTTCCGGCTGCTGGTCGCGGTGCTCGCGATCGCCGACGGACGCCGGCGCGAGCGCTTTTGCTCCGACGGGTGCGGTCACTGGTGGCACGGGCTGTCCGCCACTGGCTGATCCCTCCGCCGGCGCAGCGCGACGCTGCTCCCGATACCGACGCGCGCTTGGCCGACCGCCCGACAGCAGCAACTCGTCACTACTGCGGCCGCGCGGTGGGAGGCCGATTCACATGAGGGTGACGCGCATCCCGCCCTCGGTCAGCACCTCGAGTACGGTGGCCACCAGGTCGTACGACTCGCCGTTCGGTGCCAAGACGCGGGACAGGTACCCGGCTGCGATTGCAGGATCCCGCCAAAGCAGGGTTGCGGGGGCGGTGTAGCCGAAGTTGCCGCGCAGACAGTCGACGAGGGCGTCCAGGCAGCCGCCGAAGTAGCCGCCCGGACCGTTGACAGCCTCGCCGAGTGCCAGGTAGAGGCCCGGTATATCGGTGATGTGTCGGCCGTCCAGCTCGTACACGTGTCCGGCCGCCGGGTCGTGGTGCTCGAGTCGGCAGCCCCGCTCACGGACGAGGTCGAGCCAAGCCCCGCGTTGCCGGGTCTCGAGGCTTGCCCAGGTGCCAGGGGCGTCCGGCGGTCCGGCCAGCCAGCGCTCCCAAATGGGCCACGCGTACCCCGGTACAGGTTCGAAGTGCTCACCGTCGAGTTCCAGATCGAGCAGATCCGTCCGATGGGAGGACGGGCGCCACGTGCGGACCTGGGGCCGCAGCAGCCGGTCGGTGAGCAACTCGCCCCGGTCGTCCCGTATCTCCAGCCGGGCCTCCTCCAGGTCCAGTGCCCGCCGGGTGCCCGTCGCCAGTGCCCGTCGCAGTCGGTCACCCGGGGCAAGCCCGCGCAGGATGAGCGGGGGCGCTGCGTGCTCGGGCGGCAGGACGCGGGACAACTCCCGGGAGGAGCCCAGCCACTGGTACCCGTTGTGCAGTCCGACAGGAGCCCTGTGTCCTGCGGGCGGGCCTTCATAGTCGTCCAGACCATTGATCACGAGAGCGTCCGTCCCCGGGTATGGTCCGAGGCTTTCCGCGTCCTCCAGGAGCCAGGCGTCAAGCGTCCTGTCCTCCGGCACCCACCACACTCGGCTGCCGACCCAGCCTCGTACCTCGGCTCCGCCGGGGACCCAGCCGAACAGTTCGTACGTCCCGCGCCGCGGTTCCCTGAACAGTCCCTCGGCCTCGGCGCAGGTGCCCCAGACCTGGCCGTCCCCTGTGTCCGTCAGCGTGTACCGTCCCTGCCCGCGATGGTCCCTGTCCTCATGCACGGTGGGATTCATGCCCGGACGAGGAGTACACCGTGAAGCTCTTTTCGTGGCCGGTCAGGGCGACTCGAGGCTGAGCGCTCCAACTGGCAGTTGGCCCGGGTGAGCGCCGTAGGTGACTGAGCCATGTCAGAGGTGGCTGGCACGATACTCCGCATGGATCTCGTACACCTGCTCGACGGCCTGGATGCCCGGCCCTGGTCTTCCCTCTCGCATGCGTATGGCAGCGCGGAGGACATTCCCGATCTGCTGCGGGCTCTGACCGGCGCCGACGCGGATGCGGCGGATGAGGCGTTGTCCGAGCTGTACGGGAGCGTTCTGCACCAGGGGACGGTCTACGCCGCCAGCGCGGAGGCGGTACCGTTCCTGGCCGAAATCGCGGCGGCCGGCTACCGCACGGCAGACGTCCTGGCGCTGCTCGGCGGCATGGCTGAGAGCGAGGACGAGTACGGCGTGGCACCGGGCGCGGTCCGGGCGGCCGTGGCGGGCCGGCTCCCGTTGCTACTGCCCCTGTTGGCCTCCCCGGAGCCGGAGGTCCGCCGGACCGCGGCCTGGGTGGTGTCCCACACCCGCGCGGCCGCGATTGCGCTCCCCTCCCTCCGCGCGCGCTGGGACGAGGAAGCCGAACCGTCCGCGCGCGCGGAGGTACTGGCCGGGATCGCGCGGCTCGACCCGCAGGGCGGAGCGGCAGCGGCAGCCGCCGCCCTGGACCCGTCCCAGCCAGCCGAGGTGCGCATGGCCGCCGTCTTCGCCTCCCTCGACGCAGGCGCTCCGTGGACCGAGCCCATGCATACGACGATGCTGTCCCTGCTGCCTGCCGACGCCCTGCGCTCTGACCTCGACCTCGAACGCGGCGAACCACTGGCCGCCGTCGTCGAGGCGCTTCTGGGCCGAGGCCACCGCATGGAGCGCAAGGCGGCGTTCGCGCTGGTCGACGCAGCCCTGCACGACGGTCGGGCCGAGGTGCGGGCTGAAGGCCTCTGGGCGGCCGACCGCGCCTGCATGCTCTCGCGCAGTGCCCCGCGGCGACTGGTGTGGAACCTGCGAGCGGCGGCCGTCGACGAGGAGTCGGTGGTCGCGATGTCGTCCCTTCTGGGTCGGCTGGGCAGCACCGCTGCACCGGCCGCGGACGTCCTCGTCCCCCTCGCCGGACGGAACGCCAAACATGACGACGACCATGCGGACCGGGCCCTGGCCGCGCTCGTACTGGTTGCGCCCGCGCAGTCGGCCCCGCTCCTGGCCGCCGGCCTCGGGTGTCGCCCGCGGGCCCTCGACGCCGCCGCCGGGTTCCGCAGCCCGGAGGACTCCGCCTTCCCGTACAGCGGCGAACTCCTCGACGCCATCCGGCACCGCCTTGCCCAGCCCGCGCTCCTGAGCGGCAACGAGCCCTGGCAGCTGACGAACCTGCTGGCGGGGTGGGGCGCCGAGGCGGCGCCGGCGTTGCCCGAGCTGTGCGCAGCGCTGCCGCACTTTCCCGGGCAGGCCGCCCGAGCCATCGCTTCCGTCGCCGACTGCGCCCCGGCGGACCGCGCCCGAGCCGTCACCTCGTTGCGGGCGTTGGCGGCCGAGCAGGGAGTCCTCCCCGCGGCGAAGGCCCTGCACGACCTCGACGGCGAGATCGCGCCCCTGCTGCACTGCCTCGAACAAGACCTCCAGCGTGGCGCCAGCCAAGTCAGGGAGGCCGCCAGGATGGCTGGTGCGCTCGGTCCCCGGGCAGCGGCGCTTGCACCTGCCCTCCGCGAGGCGCTCAACGGCACGGACGGCGACACCACGCCCGCGCTGGATACGGACACGGCCCTCGCTGAGGCTCTGTGGCGTGTCACGGGGGACGCGGACGCGGCAGTTGCCGTTCTCGACTCGATCTTCGCGCGCGCCGAACAGAACCCCTGGTCCAGGTGGTCCGTCGTGCGGGCCGCCCGCACGACGGCCCTCCTCGGCCCGGCGGGACGGCCGCTCGCCGCCCGCCTGGAAGCCGCCCTCGACAATCCGGCACAGGCACCGGCCGCAGTGCTGGCCCTCACGGCCGTGACCGAACCCGCCTCGCTGGACCGCACCGCGCTCGCCGAGGCCGCCCTCCGCTCCGCCGAACAGGACGCCGATCCGGAGGGTGCCTGCGACGCCCTAGAAGCACTCGGCCCCGACGCATTGACCCGCGACCACGTGAGCCGACTTGCCACTCTCGCCGACGGAGACGCCCGGGTGATCCGCTCGGGAGTCGAAGATCGCGTCATCCGCCAGGACGAAGCCCTCCGAAACCGCGCCCGGATCCTCACCGCCTGCACGGAACCCGCGGCACCCTGACCTGCCGGCCATCGTCGGCCGCCTCGGCATCCGAACCAGGCCGCGCCCCGCACGATTCGTCCCAGACCGTGAGCGCGCAGCGTGGTCCGTCTGAGCGCTTGGGTGGTTCGCAAGGCCGCAGGCGGGGAACGTCCGCGTGTTCGTCGGCCGGCCATGCGATTGACTGGGGCAGGCAATGATCGAACGATGCGGACGCTGGGGAGCCAAGCAGTTGAAGAACGACGGCATACCGCTGATACCGGACGCGGCGTGGCTGGAGGAGCGGCTGGGCGAGGGCTCGCTCTGGCGACCGGACGAGGCTGCTCTGCCGACCGAGTTGACCCATGCCGGGTCGAGGGAGTTCCTGCTCACGGTCGGCTTTCCCGCCGTCAGCCTTGACATCGTGGGGATCGACACGAGGCACTTGCGGGGCGAGGACGGAATGGAACCTTTCGATGCCGACGAGATCTATGGGGAACGCTATCCCGACGACGACTCCCCGCCAACGAACTTCTGCTTCACCGTGGCTACATGCTCCGACCAGCACCTGATGCTCGACGCGGCGGACGGCGGCATCACCCACTACGACCCCAACGGGTGGGACCACGGGGCCGGATGGAAGGGACCGGCAGCCGATGACCTACCCACGCTGGCCGTCCTCCTCGGACTGATCGCCGAGGCGGGCAACGCCTTGGAATCAACCGACGACACCGTACGCACGACCGCCATCACGGATCTGCGCGAGCGCCTGATCGGCCAGGAGCCGTACACGGACGACTCAGCGTTCTGGGACGAGGTCTTCGAGTCTCTGGACTGAGGGGCGTCGAGCACAGACATCGCCAGGACGAGTTCAGCACCGGTCAGCCCTCTACGAAGGACTTCGCGGATGCCGGGGTGGCGCCAGGTGCGCCCGCAGTAACGATGAGTGCTGTAGTTGGCCGGACGGGCCAACTACAGCACTCAGTCACAAGCGGGTCCGCCACGCATCGAACTGAAACGGCTTGCCCAGCCGGCTGGGATGGCTTGCCCACGATGCACGGAGGCTTGCCCAGGCCGTGGCGCCCAGTGTCCATGGGGTGGCGAGGCTTGCCCGGGCCGCAAGATGCCTGCTCAGGCGGCTTGCCCACACCGGCGAAGAATCGGCCCTGCAAACTTCACCCCGGCGCCTGAAGGGTCGTAGGCCACAGATCGGGAGACTAATCAGGTGCTGTGCGGGTCGCGCAAGATTGTCGCCCAGCCGGCCGCGTCTTTTTCGGGACGTAGCGCGACCTTGGCCTGCGCGCAGAAGTGCCGACGGCCGCGGTCCTCCGGAGCAGCACAAGACAGGTCGCACACTGCCCTGACTCTCGGCGACGGGCAGTCGGTCACCGCCTCGGACGTCGAAGTGCACGCCTCCAGGCTGAGGCGGACTCTTACGATGTCGAGGGAGCGGCCCGCTTCAGCGCGTTCCGCCAGGGCGCGCCGCAGAACGCGGCTCGTGGCCGCACGGGTGCTGGCGGAGAGACCCGATTCTTTCCGATCAAGGTCGTCGGCCAATTCCAGGAGCCGGCAGCGGTTGTCGCCGCTAGGGTGCGTATTCGGTTGTGATCAATGGGTGGGTCCGGGTGAGGTCCTTGATCCAGATCATCGAGGCGCGAAGATGGAGGCCTGCGAGGTA
>NZ_JBSGZP010000080.1:0-16856 GCF_053611065.1 Streptomyces sp. NPDC054840 | reverse complement strand
GGGGCGCCCTCCCGGGGTAGACGCGCCCTTCACGGGCGTACGCACCGCCCTCCACGGTCGTACGCGCCGCCCTCCACGGTCGTACGCGCCCTTCACGGGGTGCAGGCGCCCTTGCGGAGCGGTTCGGCCCTTGCGGAGCGGTTCGGCCCGGAAGGGAACCCTGCGCGCCGTACACCCGTCTGTTTCAGAGGACCGCGGGGTGGACGGCGGGCCGGAACGACCAGGGGACCGGACTCAGGACCGAGGAGAGCATGACCGAGGAGAGCAAGGACCACGGCGGGCGTGCCGCGACCCGGCGCCGACGCAAGCCGGCGAAGCGCCGCAAGGCCCTCGCCGTGGCCGCCTGGAGCGCGGCGGGGGTGGTCCTGCTGGGGGGAGCGGGCCTCGGCTACTTCTACTTCAAGCTGAACGGGAACCTGAAGACCGTCGACATCGACCAGGCGCTCGGCACCGACCGCCCGCAGAACGTCGACAACGGCTCGATGGACATCCTCGTCCTCGGCTCCGACTCCCGCGGCGGCGCCAACGGCGAATACGGCCAGGACGACGGCGGCTCCGCCCGCTCCGACACCGCGATGATCATCCACCTCTACGAGGGCCACGAGAAGGCCGCCGTCGTGTCGATACCGCGGGACACGATGATCTCCCGGCCCTCCTGCGCGACGCCGGGCGGGAAGACCGATCCCGGCGGCCGGCGAACCCAGTTCAACGAGGCGTTCACCGTCGGCGGGGCCGCCTGCGCGGTCAAGACCGTGGAGAAGATGTCGGGGATCCGCATGGATCACTACATAGAGGTCGACTTCACCGGCTTCAAGAAGATCGTCGACAACCTCGGCGGCGTGGAGGTGACGACCACCAAGCCGATCAAGGACGGCGCCAGCCACCTCGACCTGGCGGCCGGCACCAACCAACTGAACGGCGAACAGGCCCTCGGCCTCGTACGCACCCGCAAGAGCGTCGGCGACGGCAGCGACCTGGGCCGAATACAGCTCCAGCAGGCCTTCATCAAGGCGCTCATCAAGCAGGTGAAGGGCATCGGGCTCTTCGACAACCCCAAGAAGCTGCTCGACATCGCCGACTCCGCGACCAAGGCGATCACCACCGACAAGCCGCTCGGTGACGTGAAGTCCCTCATGGGCTTCGCCCAGGGGCTCCAGGGCATCGACGCCCAGGACATGCAGATGATCACGCTGCCGGTGACCGCGGACCCCCGCGACCCGAACCGCGTGGCCCCGCTCACCAAGGAGACCACGATGGTCTGGGACGCCCTGCTGGCGGACCGGCCGATCCCGGCCGAGGCCACCGTGAACTCCTCCGGGGACAAGAGCGCCGCCGGGTCGATCGTGCAGTAGAGCCCCTCCCGGCAGGGTCCGCGGGCCCGTACGGAATAGATGGCGACCCCTTGCCGTTGAGGGAGGCGTCCTCAGAATTTTGACAGGCAGCCCGGTCCTGGCAGACTGGTCTGTCGGCCCCGGTTCACGCAGTGCGCAATTCGGCTCCTGCGACCCGGCGCCCTCCCGAATCTAGGAGACACCTTGAAGCGCGATGTTCACCCCGAGTACGTCGAGACCCAGGTCAGCTGCACCTGTGGCGCGTCGTTCACCACCCGTAGCACCCTGACCGAGGGCTCCATCCGAGCCGAGGTCTGCTCCGAGTGCCACCCGTTCTACACGGGCAAGCAGAAGATCCTCGACACCGGCGGCCGTGTGGCCCGCTTCGAGGCGCGCTTCGGCAAGGGTGCGGCCCAGAAGTAGCGCGACCCAGGCGCCGGTCTCCGGCCGCCCCCTGTCCACTCGGGGGCGGCCGGACCGGCGCCTTTGTCGTCGTTCCGGCACGTCCCCCTGCAGTCCTTCGCACTTTTCACCACAGGAGTCCCCCGATGTTCGAAGCGGTCGAGGAATTGGTCGGCGAACACGCCGATCTTGAGAAGAAGCTCGCCGACCCTTCGGTCCACTCGGATCAGGCCAACGCGCGCAAGCTGAACAAGCGCTACGCGGAACTGACCCCGATCGTCGCGACCTTCCGTGCCTGGAAGCAGTCCGCCGAGGACATCGAGACGGCCAAGGAGTTCGCGGCCGACGACCCGGACTTCATCGCCGAGGTCAAGGAACTGAGCGCGCAGCGCGAGGAGCTCACCGAGAAGCTCCGCCTGCTGCTCGTTCCGCGCGACCCCAGCGACGACAAGGACGTCCTCCTGGAGGTCAAGGCGGGCGCGGGCGGCGACGAGTCGGCGCTGTTCGCCGGCGACCTGCTGCGCATGTACCTGCGCTACGCCGAGCGCGTGGGCTGGAAGACCGAGATCATCGATGCCACCGAGTCCGAGCTCGGCGGCTACAAGGACGTCCAGGTCTCCGTCCGCACCAAGGGCGGCAACGGCGCCACCGAGCCCGGCCAGGGCGTGTGGGCCCGCCTGAAGTACGAGGGCGGCGTGCACCGCGTCCAGCGGGTTCCTGCCACCGAGTCCCAGGGCCGTATCCACACCTCCGCCGCCGGCGTGCTCGTCACCCCGGAGGCCGAGGAGGTCGAGGTCGAGATCAACATGAACGACCTCCGCATCGACGTGTACCGCTCCTCCGGCCCCGGCGGCCAGTCCGTCAACACCACCGACTCGGCCGTGCGCATCACGCACCTGCCGACCGGTGTGGTCGCCTCCTGCCAGAACGAGAAGAGCCAGCTCCAGAACAAGGAGCAGGCCATGCGCATCCTGCGCTCGCGGCTCCTGGCCGCCGCCCAGGAGGCCGCCGAGCAGGAGGCCTCGGACGTGCGCCGCAGCCAGGTGCGCTCCGTGGACCGTTCCGAGAAGATCCGTACGTACAACTACCCGGAAAACCGGATCTCGGACCACCGGACCGGTTTCAAGGCGTACAACTTGGACCAGGTGCTCGACGGTGACCTCGACGCGGTCATCCAGGCCTGTGTCGACACGGACTCCGCGGCCAAGCTCGCGGCCGCGCACTGATCCGACCCCGCACCACCCCCCGTACGACAGCAGCCCGGAGGACCAGCGTGAACTTGCTGCTTGCCGAGGTGGCCCAGGCCACCCAGCGGCTGGCCGCCGCCGGCGTGCCCTCACCGCGCTTCGACGCGGAGGAGCTCGCCGCCTTCGTGCACGGCGTCAAACGGGGGGAACTGCACCACGTCAAGGACGTGGACTTCGACGCCCGCTACTGGGAGGCCGTCGCCCGCCGAGAGGCGCGCGAGCCGCTCCAGCACATCACCGGCCGCGCCTTCTTCCGGTACCTGGAGCTCCAGGTCGGGCCCGGGGTCTTCGTGCCCCGGCCCGAGACCGAGTCGGTCGTGGACTGGGCCATACACGCCGTGCGCGCGATGGACGTCGTCGAGCCGCTCATCGTGGACCTGTGCGCCGGCTCCGGCGCCATCGCGCTGGCCATGGCCCAGGAGGTGCCGCGCTCCCGCGTACACGCGGTCGAGCTGTCCGAGGACGCCCTGCCGTGGACCCGTAAGAACGCCGAGGGCTCCCGGGTCACCGTCCACCAGGGCGACGCCCTGAGCGCGCTGCCCGAGCTCGACGGCCAGGTCGACCTGGTCATCTCCAACCCGCCGTACATCCCGCTCACCGAGTGGGAGTACGTCGCCCCCGAGGCCCGCGACCACGACCCGGAGATGGCGCTCTTCTCCGGCGAGGACGGCCTCGACACCATCCGCGGTATCGAACGCACCGCCCACCGGCTGCTGCGGCCCGGCGGCATCGTCGTCATCGAGCACGCCGACACCCAGGGCGGCCAGGTTCCGTGGATCTTCGCCGAGGAGCGGGGCTGGGCCGACGCGGCCGACCACCCGGACCTCAACAACCGCCCGCGCTTCGCGACGGCCCGCAAGGCCCTGCCGTGACCGGCGCGACGATTCCCGCCACCCCCCTGCTGCACGAGGAGGCCCGCTGATGGCCCGGCGATACGACTGCAACGACGCGACGGACCGTAAGACGGGTCTGCGTGAAGCCGCATCCGCCGTGCGCCGCGGCGAGCTCGTCGTGCTGCCCACCGACACCCTGTACGGGATCGGCGCGGACGCCTTCAGCCCGGAGGCCGTCCACGACCTGCTCGCCGCCAAGGGCCGGGGCCGCGGGATGCCCACCCCGGTGCTCATCGGCTCCCCGAACACGCTCCACGGTCTCGTCACGGACTTCTCCGAGCAGGCCTGGGAGCTCGTCGACGCCTTCTGGCCGGGCGCGCTGACGCTGGTCGCCAAGCACCAGCCCTCGCTGGCGTGGGACCTCGGGGACACCCACGGCACCGTGGCGGTACGTATGCCCCTGCACCCCGTCGCGATCGAGCTGCTGACCGAGGTCGGCCCGATGGCGGTGTCCTCGGCCAACCTGTCGGGTCACCCGGCGCCCGAGGACTGCGACGCCGCGCGCGAGATGCTCGGGGACTCCGTGTCCGTGTACCTGGACGGCGGCCCGACGCCCGGCATCCAGCCGTCGTCGATCGTCGACGTCACCGGGAAGGTTCCCGTCCTGCTGCGCGAGGGGGCACTCACCGCGGACCAGCTGCGGGAGGTCGTACCCGACCTCGAGGTCGCCCCGTGAGCCCTGAGGGGCGTGGCATAGCAGGGGGGTACCGCCCGGCGGTGGCCGGGGGGAATACTTTCCGCATACTCCACGTCAGCACCGGGAACGTGTGCCGCTCGCCCATCACCGAGCGGCTGACGCGCCATGCCCTCTCCCACCGCCTCGGCGGCCTCGTCACCGGCGACCTCATCGTGGAGAGCGCCGGCACCTGGGGCCACGAGGGCGCCCCGATGGAGGCGAACGCGGCCGCCGTGCTGGCGGACTTCGGGGCCGACGCGTCCGGGTTCACCGGGCGGGAGCTGCTGGACGAGCACGTCATACGCGCCGACCTGGTGCTGACCGCCACCCGCGACCACCGGGCCCAGGTCATCTCGATGGGCCACTCGGCGGGACTGCGCACCTTCACGCTGAAGGAGTTCACCCGGTTGGTCCGGGCGATAGATCCGGCCACGCTGCCGCCGCTGGACGACGGCATGGCGGATCGGGCCCGGGCGCTGGTACGGGCCGCCGCGGCGCTGCGCGGCTGGCTGCTGGCGCCGTCGCCGGACGCGGACGAGGTGTACGACCCGTACGGGGCCCCGATCACTTTCTTCCGCTCCATCGGCGACGAGATCAACCAGGCGCTGGATCCCGTGGTGACGGCCCTGACCGGCGTGACCGCCGCGCGCTGAGCGTTCGTCGGCCGGAGGCAGGCGCAGCGGTACGAAGCCCGGGAGGCCCCCGGGGCCGAGCGGCGCGAGCGCCGCGTCGAGAAGGGGCCCGCCGCGCTGACAGGGCATCGCGGGGTCCGCGGGCCTACAGTGGCTGGTAACCCGGTACCCCTGGAGCGCCGCCATGAGCGTCATCACCCAGCCCACGGACCTGCTGCGCGCGCAGGACCCGCAGATGGCCGACGTACTGGCCGGGGAGCGGCAGCGGCAGGCCGGCACCTTGCAGCTGAGCGCCGCGGAGAACTTCACCTCGACCGCCGTGCTCGCCGCGCTCGGGTCCGCGCTCGCCAACAAGTACGCCGAGGGCTACCCCGGTGCCCGGCACCACGGGGGGTGCGAGTACGCCGACGCGGCCGAGCGGACCGCCGTGGATCGGGCCAAGGCGCTCTTCGGGGCCGAGCACGCGAACGTGCAGCCGCACTCCGGCTCCTCCGCCGTCCTTGCCGCGTACGCCGCCCTGCTGCGGCCCGGGGACACGGTGCTGGCCATGGGGCTCCCGTACGGCGGACATCTCACCCACGGGTCACCCGCCAACTTCTCCGGGCGCTGGTTCGACTTCGTCGGGTACGGCGTCGACGCGGCCACGGGCCTCATCGACTACCGGCAGGTCCAGCGCCTCGCCCACACGCACCGGCCCAAGGCGATCGTGTGCGGCTCCATCTCCTACCCCCGCCACCCCGAGTACTCGGCCTTCCGGGAGATCGCCGACGAGGTCGGGGCCTACCTCATCGCGGACGCCGCGCACCCGATCGGCCTCGTGGCCGGCGGGGCCGCGCCGAGCCCCGTCCCGTACGCCGACATCGTCTGCGCGACCACGCACAAGGTGCTGCGCGGCCCGCGCGGCGGCATGGTGCTGTGCGGGGCCGAGTACGCGGAGCGTGTCGACCGGGCGGTGTTCCCCTTCACGCAGGGCGGGGCCCAGATGCACACCATCGCCGCGAAGGCCGTGGCTTTCGGCGAGGCGGCCCGGCCGGCCTTCACCACCTACGCGCACCGGGTCGTCGCCAATGCCCGGGTGCTGGCGGGTGCGCTCCAGGATCACGGGTTCGCGATCACCACCGGTGGCACCGACACCCATCTGATCTCCGCCGATCCGGCGCCGCTGGGCGTGGACGGCCCGACCGCCCGCGGCCGGCTGGCCGCGGCCGGCATCGTGCTGGACACGTGCGCCCTTCCGTACGGGGACCAGCGCGGCATCCGACTGGGAACGGCCGCCGTGACCACCCAGGGGATGGGGGAGGCCGAGATGGTCCGGATCGCGGCGTTGTTCGCCGCGGCACTGGTCGGAGATGGCGTGAAAACACGTACGGAGGTCGGCGAGCTCGCGGCAGGATTTCCCCCTTACGGGGAGTAAGCGGGACAAGCAGGGCGTACTGGAACCGGGATACCGCCCCCTCGCGTCCTCGACGGAGGTGACATCGCAGCTAATGTGTGGGGCTGAGATGGCCGGCGATACATCTGGGGCAGCCCGTGCGTGAATATCTGCTGACGCTTTGCGTCACGGTCGCGGTGACCTACCTGCTGACCGGGCCCGTGCGGAAGTTCGCGATCGCGGCCGGGGCCATGCCGGAGATCCGTGCCCGCGACGTGCACCGCGAGCCCACACCGCGACTGGGCGGCATCGCCATGTTCGGCGGTCTCTGCGCGGGCCTGCTGGTCGCGGACCATCTGCGGAACCTCAACGGCGTCTTCGAGCTGTCGAACGAACCGCGCGCGCTGCTCTCCGGCGCGGCCCTGATCTGGCTGGTCGGCGTCCTCGACGACAAGTTCGAGCTCGACGCCCTGATCAAGCTCGGCGCGCAGATGATCTCCGCCGGTGTGATGGTCATGCAGGGTCTGACCATCCTGTGGATCCCCGTCCCGGGCATCGGGACGGTCCCGCTCACCCAGTGGCAGGGCAACCTGCTCACCGTCGCCCTCGTCGTGATCACCATCAACGCCGTGAACTTCGTCGACGGCCTGGACGGCCTGGCCGCCGGCATGGTCTGCATCGCCGCGGCCGCGCTCTTCCTCTACGCGTACCGGATCTGGTTCGGCTACGGCATCGAGTCGGCCGCGCCGGCGACCCTCTTCGCCGCGATCCTCATGGGCATGTGCCTCGGCTTCCTGCCGCACAACATGCACCCCGCCCGGATCTTCATGGGCGACTCCGGTTCGATGCTCATCGGCCTGGTGCTGGCCGCCTCCGCGATCTCCCTCACCGGGCAGGTGGACCCGGACGCGCTGGCCCTCTTCGCCGGTGGTGAGCGCAACGCGACCCACGCGATGCTCCCCGCCTACATCCCGCTGATCCTGCCGCTGACGGTCATCGCGATCCCGATGGCGGACTTGGTCCTGGCCATCGTGCGGCGTACGTGGAAGGGCCAGTCGCCCTTCGCCGCCGACCGCGGACACCTCCACCACCGGCTGCTGGAACTCGGGCATTCGCACAGCCGCGCGGTCATGATCATGTACTTCTGGTCGGGACTGATCGCCTTCGGCACGGTGGCATATTCGGTGCATTCCGCCACCATGTGGATCGTGCTGGCGATCGTCGCGCTGAGTGCGGTCGGCCTGATCCTGCTGCTTCTGCCGCGCTTCACCCCGCGCGCCCCGCGCTGGGCGGAGGGTTTGGTTCCGCCGCGCTACCGGCATGCCGCACGCGCGGCCGAGGCCGCCGCGGAGGCGGCGGCGCAGAATGCCTCGGGCGCGGAGCCCGCGCCCGCGAGGCCCATCGCCGCGGGCGTCTCCGGCGTCAACGGAGCGACCGCCGTGGGCCCCCGTTCGCGCTTTCCCGACCGGCGTAAGGCTGAATCCGCCCGCTGACGGTCGATTCGCATGTCGGACATGGATGGCCTTTACCAGACATGCCACCCCCCTGTCGCGCACACACGGGCAGGGTCACTCTCATGTGTGACAGTCGGCACACCCGGCAGGTAAAGCTCTCATCAAATAGTTTGTGATACCGTTCACTAAACCCGGCGACAGAGCCGAAGGACCGTAGTGCGACGGTCCCTTGGCCCGAGGTCCTCTCTCGGACCGGGCTTACGCTCGTCCCGTACGAGTCCCGTTACCCCACCATCACGCGGAGCCATGCGCCATGCTGTCCGATGACGCCCGAACCCTTCTGCATACCGCCGTACCCACCGCTGCCGTCGGCGCCGTTGCCGCCATCATCGGTGGCGTGGTCGCGGGCGGTAAGGGGGCGATCGGGGCGATCGCGGCCACGGTCGTCGTGATTCTCTTCATGGGTATCGGATTCGTCATCCTGCAGCGGACGGCGCGGTCGCTGCCGCATCTGTTCCAGATGATGGGTCTGGCGCTCTACACGACCCAGATCCTGCTGCTCTTCGTCTTCGTCGCCGTGTTCAAGAACACGACGCTGTTCAATCCCAGGGCATTCGCGATCACCATCGTCGCGGCGACCCTTGCTTGGATCGCCGCGCAGACGCGCGCGCACATGAAGGCCAAGATCCTTTACGTCGAACCCGAGTCCACCAAGCGTGGCAAGGGTGAGAAGCCTGAAAACACGGGGCCCTCGTCGTGAACGGTAGGGGTGGAATAAGTGCGCGTTCGAGATGCTGCTATCGTCCGGTGCCATATGCGGCATCGCGGGCGCAGGCAGCTGAGCTGACGCCTGCTCAATCGCGAGGCTCACTGCCTGCAAGCCGCCCCCACATCCGTAAGACCAGTCCCGTGCCGAACCGCGGCTGTGCGCCGCGCCGACACAACGAGGTTGCCGTACCTATGCGCCACGCTGAAGGAGCCCGCGGTGAGTGCTGACCCGACGCAGGTGCTCGCCTTCGAGACCGATTGCCACATCTTCGACGGCTGTGGCTTCCCGGCTCCTGGCCTGCACTCGTTCCTGTTCGAGCCGATCTTCGGCGACATGGACGGAGCCGTCTACTTCAACAAGACGATGCTCCTGGCCCTGCTCGGATCCATCGTCATCGTCGGATTCTTCTGGGCCGCCTTCGCCAAGCCGAAGATGGTTCCGGGGAAGCTCCAGATGGTTGCCGAAGCCGGCTACGACTTCGTGCGCCGCGGCATCGTCTACGAAACGATGGGCAAGAAGGAGGGCGAGAAGTACGTCCCCTTCATGGTCGCGACGTTCTTCTTCGTCTGGATCCTGAACCTCTGGTCGATCATTCCGGTCGCCCAGTTCCCGGTGACCGCGGTCATCGCGTACCCGGCCGGTATGGCCCTGGTCATCTACGTCATGTGGCTGTCGGTCACCTTCAAGCGCCACGGTTTCGTTGGCGGCCTGAAGAACCTCACGGGCTACGACAAGTCGCTGGGCGCGGTCCTGCCGCTGGTCATGCTGATCGAGTTCTTCTCGAACCTGCTGGTCCGCCCGTTCACGCACGCGGTCCGTCTCTTCGCGAACATGTTCGCCGGTCACACGCTGCTGCTGCTCTTCACGATCGCCAGCTGGTACATGCTGAACGGCATCGGCATCGCCTACGCGGGTGTCTCGTTCGTCATGGTCCTCGTGATGACCGCGTTCGAGCTCTTCATCCAGGCTGTCCAGGCCTACGTCTTCGTGCTGCTGGCCTGCAGCTTCCTCCAGGGCGCCGTCGCCGAGCACCACTGACCGCCCCCCCAAAAACCACCAGTCGTCCGGTGGCCAACCCCCACCGGTCCATGAAAGAGAAGGAAGAACCGGCATGTCCGCTCTCCAGACCCTCGCTGCTGGCGTCGAAATCAAGGGCAACCTCGGCTCCATCGGCTACGGCCTCGCGGCCATCGGCCCCGGCGTCGGCATCGGCATCATCTTCGGTAACGGCACCCAGGCCCTGGCCCGCCAGCCCGAGGCCGCCGGCCTGATCCGCGCCAACCAGATCCTCGGCTTCGCCTTCTGTGAGGCGCTCGCCCTCATCGGTCTGGTCATGCCGTTCGTCTACCCGACCTCCTGATCCCGGTAGCGAACAGACCCTTTAGTCGGAAGGCACTGATGTGAACCCTCTGGTTCAGCTCGCGGCCGAAGAGGCGGAAAACCCCCTCATCCCGCCGATCCCCGAGCTCGTCATCGGTCTGATCGCCTTCGTCATCGTCTTCGGTTTCCTCGCGAAGAAGCTCCTCCCGAACATCAACAAGGTTCTGGAAGAGCGTCGCGAGGCCATCGAGGGCGGTATCGAGAAGGCTGAGGCCGCTCAGACCGAGGCCCAGAGCGTGCTGGAGCAGTACAAGGCCCAGCTCGCCGAAGCCCGGCACGAGGCCGCGCGCCTGCGCCAGGAAGCGCTGGAGCAGGGCACTGCGCTCAAGGAAGAACTGCGCGCAGAGGGCCAGCGGCAGCGTGAGGAGATCATCGCTGCCGGCCACGCCCAGATCGCGGCGGACCGTAAGGCCGCCTCTCAGGCGCTGCGTCAGGACGTGGGCAAGCTCGCCACCGACCTGGCCGGAAAGCTCGTCGGCGAGTCCCTTGAGGACCACGCCCGGCAGAGCCGCACCATCGACCGCTTCCTCAGCGAGCTTGAGGAGAAGGCCGAGGCGGCCCGATGAACGGAGCGAGCCGCGAGGCGCTGGCCTCCGCGCGTGAGCGTCTCGACGCGCTGACGGACAACACGTCCGTCGACGCGACGAAGCTCGCCGGTGAGCTGGCTGCCGTCACCGCGCTGCTCGACCGTGAGGTCTCGCTGCGTCGGGTCATCACGGACCCGGCGCAGCCCGGCGAGGCCAAGGCCGAGCTGGCCGGTCGGCTGCTCGGCGGTCAGGTCGGCGGGGAAACCCTCGACCTAGTGTCCGGCATGGTCCGGTCCCGCTGGTCGCAGTCCCGCGACCTGGTGGACGCGCTGGAGGAGCTGGCGGCCACCGCCGACCTCACGGCGGCCCAGCAGGCAGGCGCGCTCGACAACGTCGAGGACGAGATCTTCCGCTTCGGCCGGATCGTCGCCTCGAACACCGAGCTGCGTGCCGCGCTGACCGACCGTGCGGCCACCGCCTCCGCCAAGAGCGAGCTGCTGCGCAGCCTGCTCGGCGGCAAGGCGAACGCCGTCACCGAGCGCCTGGCGATCCGTCTTGTCACGCAGCCGCGTGGACGTAGCCTGGAAGCGGGACTGGAGTCCCTTTCCACGCTCGCCGCCGAGCGCCGCAACCGCATGGTCGCCACTGTGACCAGCGCGGTTCCGCTCAGCGACGTGCAGAAGGCCCGTCTCGGCGCGGTGCTGGCCAAGCTGTACGGCCGTCAGATGCACCTGAACCTCGACGTGGACCCCGAGGTTCTCGGCGGGATCACGGTGCGAGTCGGCGACGAGGTCATCGACGGCACCATCGCGGACCGCCTCGCCGAGGCGTCGCGCCGCATGGCCGGCTGACCAGCCACCAATAGAACAGAAGCATTCCTAGCGGCCCGGTTGGGCCGTGCAGAACTTGCAGAAGATTCCTGGGGGTCGCCCCCAGACCCCTAAGAAGCTTCAGGCCCAACAAGGAGAGCAGGGAACCCAGATGGCGGAGCTCACGATCCGGCCGGAGGAGATCCGGGACGCACTGGAGAACTTTGTCCAGTCGTACCAGCCGGACGCGGCCTCGCGCGAGGAGGTCGGAACGGTCAGCGTTGCCGGCGACGGCATCGCGAAGGTGGAGGGTCTGCCCTCCGCCATGGCGAACGAGCTGCTGAAGTTCGAGGACGGCACCCTCGGTCTCGCCCTCAACCTCGAGGAGCGCGAGATCGGTGCGGTCGTCCTCGGCGAGTTCAGCGGTATCGAGGAGGGCCAGCCGGTGCAGCGCACCGGTGAGGTGCTCTCGGTCGGCGTCGGCGAGGGCTACCTCGGCCGCGTCGTCGACCCGCTCGGCAACCCGATCGACGGTCTCGGCGAGATCGCGACCGAAGGCCGTCGCGCCCTGGAGCTGCAGGCTCCGGGCGTCATGGTCCGTAAGTCGGTCCACGAGCCGATGCAGACCGGCTACAAGGCCATCGACGCCATGGTGCCGGTCGGCCGCGGTCAGCGTCAGCTGATCATCGGTGACCGTCAGACGGGTAAGACCGCTCTGGCCGTCGACACGATCATCAACCAGCGCGACAACTGGCGCTCGGGCGACGTGAACAAGCAGGTTCGCTGCATCTACGTCGCCATCGGCCAGAAGGGCTCGACCATCGCGTCCGTTCGCGGCGCCCTGGAAGACGCCGGCGCGCTCGAGTACACGACGATCGTCGCCGCCCCGGCGTCCGACCCGGCCGGCTTCAAGTACCTGGCGCCGTACACCGGTTCCGCCATCGGCCAGCACTGGATGTACGCCGGCAAGCACGTCCTGATCATCTTCGACGACCTGTCGAAGCAGGCCGACGCCTACCGTGCCGTGTCGCTGCTGCTGCGCCGCCCGCCGGGCCGCGAGGCCTACCCGGGTGACGTCTTCTACCTGCACTCCCGTCTGCTGGAGCGCTGCGCGAAGCTGTCCGACGACATGGGTGCCGGTTCGATGACCGGTCTGCCGATCGTCGAGACCAAGGCGAACGACGTGTCGGCGTTCATCCCGACCAACGTCATCTCCATCACCGACGGCCAGTGCTTCCTTGAGTCCGACCTGTTCAACGCGGGCCAGCGCCCGGCGCTGAACGTCGGTATCTCGGTCTCCCGCGTCGGTGGCTCCGCCCAGCACAAGGCCATGAAGCAGGTGTCCGGCCGTCTGCGCCTGGACCTGGCCCAGTACCGCGAGCTGGAGGCGTTCGCCGCCTTCGGTTCCGACCTGGACGCCGCGTCCAAGTCTTCGCTGGAGCGCGGCAAGCGTCTGGTCGAGCTGCTGAAGCAGGGCCAGTACCAGCCGATGCCCGTCGAGGAGCAGGTCGTCTCCGTCTGGGCCGGTACCACCGGCAAGATGGACGACGTCCCGGTGAACGACATCCGTCGCTTCGAGTCGGAGCTGCTGGAGCACCTGCGCCGCGAGCGCAAGGACCTCCTCACCTCCATCGCCGAGGGCGGCAAGATGTCGGACGACACCCTGACGTCGATCGCTGACGCCATCGCCGGCTTCAAGCGCCAGTTCGAGACCTCGGACGGCAAGCTCCTGGGCGAGGACGCACCGGCCGTCAACGTCTCCAAGTGACGACGGAAGGGACCTGACTCATGGGAGCGCAGCTCCGGGTCTACAAGCGTCGCATCCGTGCCATCACGGCGACCAAGAAGATCACCAAGGCGATGGAGATGATCGCCGCCTCGCGCATCGTCAAGGCGCAGCGCAAGGTGGCGGCGTCGATGCCGTACGCGACCGAGCTCACCCGTGCGGTGACCGCGGTGGCGACCGGCTCGAACACGAAGCACGCCCTGACCACCGAGGTCGAGACGCCGACCCGGGCCGCGATTCTGCTCATCACGAGCGACCGCGGTCTGGCCGGCGGCTACTCCTCGAACGCCATCAAGCAGGCGGAGCGGCTCACCGAGCGGCTGCGCGCCGAGGGCAAGGACGTCGACGCCTACATCGTCGGCCGTAAGGGTCTGGCCTACTACGGCTTCCGCGAGCGCAAGGTCGCGGATTCGTGGACCGGCTTCACCGACAGCCCGGCCTACGCCGACGCCAAGCGCGTCGCCGAGCCGCTGATCGAGGCCATCCAGACGGAGACGGCCGAAGGCGGCATCGACGAGCTGCACATCGTCTACACGGAATTCGTGTCGATGATGACGCAGAACCCGGTCGATGGCCGGATGCTGCCGCTCAGCCTCGACCAGGCTGCGGAGGAGACCGGTACGAAGGGCGAGATCCTTCCGCTGTTCGACTTCGAGCCGTCGGCGGAGGACGTCCTCGACGCCCTGCTGCCGCGCTACGTCGAGAGCCGTATCTACAACGCACTGCTGCAGTCGGCCGCTTCCGAGCACGCCGCCCGCCGCCGTGCGATGAAGTCGGCGACCGACAACGCCGGAGACCTCATCAAGAGCCTCTCCCGGCTTGCCAACGCGGCCCGCCAGGCCGAAATCACCCAGGAAATCAGCGAGATCGTCGGTGGCGCGAGCGCCATGGCTGACGCGACCGCGGGGAGTGACAAGTAATGACGACCACTGTTGAGACGGCCGCCGCCACGGGCCGCGTCGCCCGGGTCATCGGCCCGGTCGTCGACGTGGAGTTCCCCGTCGACGCCATGCCCGAGATCTACAACGCCCTCAAGGTCCAGGTCGCCGACCCGGCCGAGGACGGCAAGCTCAAGACCCTGACCCTCGAGGTCGCGCAGCACCTGGGTGACGGCCTCGTCCGTACCATCTCGATGCAGCCGACCGACGGTCTGGTCCGCCAGGCCGCGGTGACCGACACGGGCGAGGGCATCACCGTCCCCGTCGGTGACTTCACCAAGGGTAAGGTGTTCAACACCCTCGGTGAGGTGCTGAACTACCCGGAGGAGAACGCCAACGTCACCGAGCGCTGGCCGATCCACCGCAAGGCCCCTCGCTTCGACGAGCTCGAGTCGAAGACCGAGATGTTCGAGACCGGCGTCAAGGTCATCGACCTTCTCACCCCGTACGTCAAGGGTGGAAAGATCGGTCTGTTCGGTGGTGCCGGTGTCGGCAAGACCGTTCTGATCCAGGAAATGATCTACCGCGTCGCCAACAACCACGACGGTGTGTCGGTGTTCGCGGGTGTCGGTGAGCGTACCCGTGAGGGCAACGACCTCATCGAGGAGATGGCCGAGTCCGGCGTCATCGACAAGACGGCGCTTGTCTTCGGCCAGATGGACGAGCCCCCGGGCACCCGTCTGCGCGTCGCCCTTGCCGGTCTGACCATGGCGGAGTACTTCCGCGATGTGCAGAAGCAGGACGTGCTGTTCTTCATCGACAACATCTTCCGGTACACCCAGGCGGGTTCCGAGGTGTCGACCCTGCTCGGCCGTATGCCCTCCGCGGTGGGTTACCAGCCGAACCTGGCCGACGAGATGGGTCTCCTCCAGGAGCGCATCACCTCGACCCGTGGTCACTCGATCACCTCGATGCAGGCGATCTACGTCCCCGCGGACGACCTGACCGACCCGGCGCCGGCGACCACCTTCGCCCACCTCGACGCGACGACGGTTCTCTCCCGTCCGATCTCCGAGAAGGGCATCTACCCGGCCGTGGACCCGCTGGACTCGACGTCCCGCATCCTCGACCCGCGGTACATCGCGGCGGACCACTACGCCACGGCGATGCGCGTCAAGGGGATCCTGCAGAAGTACAAGGACCTCCAGGACATCATCGCGATCCTCGGTATCGACGAGCTGGGCGAGGAGGACAAGCTCGTTGTCCACCGTGCCCGTCGCGTCGAGCGCTTCCTGTCGCAGAACACCCACGTGGCGAAGCAGTTCACCGGTGTGGACGGTTCGGACGTTCCGCTCGACGAGTCGATCGTCGCCTTCAACGCGATCTGCGACGGCGACTACGACCACTTCCCCGAGCAGGCGTTCTTCCTGTGCGGTGGCATCGAGGACCTGAAGGCCAACGCCAAGGAGCTGGGCGTCTCCTGATCCGGCGCGCTCCTCACGGAGCGCATCCGGTGAGCAGGCCGCCAGCGCCCGCTGACAGTGTCTGCAGACGGAGAGGGGCGGGCGTGTCCCGTCCCTCTCCCCACGCCCATTAGAATTTGACCCAACACCCGGCCGACCCGCCGGGTGGTGACCCGAGGAGCCACCTTGGCTGCTGAGCTGCACGTCGAGCTGGTCGCGGCGGACCGCAATGTCTGGTCCGGCGAGGCCACCCTTGTTGTCGCCCGCACCACGTCCGGCGACATCGGCGTCATGCCCGGTCACCAGCCGCTTCTCGGTGTGCTGGAATCGGGCCCGGTGACCATCCGTACCAGCGACGGCAACACCGTCGTCGCCGCGGTGCACGGCGGATTCATCTCGTTCGCGGACAACAAGCTGTCCCTGCTGGCCGAGATCGCCGAGCTCGCGGACGAGATTGACGTCCAGCGTGCGGAGCGGGCACTGGAGCGCGCGAAGTCGGAGGCCGATGCGGCCGCCGAGCGTCGCGCTGATGTCCGGCTGCGCGCCGTAACGGGCTGAACGCCCGTCGGAGTTTGATCGTTTGAGTCCCGGGGGGCGACCGCCGGGACTCAGCAGACCTCAGCCGCGGTCCGTGCTGGAATTTTCCAGACCGGGTCGCGGCTGAGGCGATGCAGGTCCGTTTTTTTCTCATGTGTATTCGATGAGCGAGGAGGTCGGTGAAGATGCTCCTCGCTCTGCTTGTGAGCGGCCTGGTCGTAACCCTGGTGGTGATCGGGCTGTTTGTCTTCGGGCTGCGCCGCAGGCTCATCCAGCGGTCCGGCGGCACCTTCGACTGCAGCATGCGCTGGGGTGTCTCCGAGGAGCCCGACATCTCCGGCAAGGGCTGGGTGTACGGGGTCGCGCGCTACAGCGGTGACCGGATCGAGTGGTTCCGGGTGTTCTCGTACTCCCCGCGTCCGCGCCGGCTGCTGGAGCGGTCCTCCATCGAGGTCGTCGCCCGCCGGGCCCCGGAGGGCGAGGAGGAGCTGGCGCTGCTCTCCGACGCCGTCGTGCTCGGCTGTCTCCACCGGGGGACCCGCCTGGAGCTGGCGATGAGCGAGGACGCGCTGACCGGATTCCTCGCCTGGCTGGAGGCGGCGCCTCCCGGGCAACGGGTGAACGTTGCCTGAAAGCCCTTTCCGTTGAACGGGTCCCCCGGACGAAGTCCGGGGGAGGGCGAACGGGGCCTGGTCAGGAC
>NZ_JBSGZP010000079.1:0-16908 GCF_053611065.1 Streptomyces sp. NPDC054840 | reverse complement strand
TCTTCGACCTGGGCTGACCCCGCTCGGCTAACGTCGTGCGCATGACGACGACGGGTCCGAGGACGAGTGTGGGCACCCTGCTGCGCGCCTGGCGGGAGCGGCGCGGCATCAGCCAGCTGGAGCTGGCGGGCCGCGCCGACTCCTCGTCCCGGCACATCAGCTTCATCGAGACGGGCCGGTCCCGGCCGAGCGAGGAAATGGTGCTGCGGCTCGCCGGCCACCTCGACGTACCGATGAGGGAGCGCAACTCGCTGCTCCTCGCGGCGGGTTACGCCCCGCGCTACGCGCACACCGCGCTGAGCGACCCGGCGATGGAGACGCTGCGTGAGGGCATCGCCCGCCTGCTGACGGGGTACGAGCCCTATCCCGCGCTGGTCGTGGACGCGCTGTACAACGTCGTCGCCGCGAACCAGGGCATCGCGATGCTGCTGGACGGGCTGCCGGAGCACCTGCTGACCCCGCCGCTGAACGCCATGCGGATCACCCTGCACCCCGAGGGTCTGGCCCCGAGGATCCACAACCTCAGGGAGTGGCGCGGGCACCTGTTGGCGCAGATGGAGCGGCAGATCGCGCTGGCCCGCTCCGAGCCGCTACGCGCCCTGTACGAGGAGGTGTCGGCCTATCCGGTCGCCGAGCGCCCGGGCGACAGCGCACCCCAGGAGCCTGCCGCCCCGTACATCGCGCTGCCGCTGATCATCGAGCACGACGGGCACCTGCTGTCCTTCGTGTCGTCCATCGCGACCTTCAACACCCCGATGGACGTGACCGTCGCCGAGCTGGCCATCGAGACGATGCTCCCGGCCGACCCGGCGACGGTGAAGTACCTGCGGTCACTGGGAGGCTGAGCCCGCGCGCAGGGCGAGCTGCTGGAGCACCGCGAAGCCGGCCACGGTGGCGGCCTGCATCGGGATCCACAGCAGGCCGGCGGTGGTGGGCTCGAACCAGAGCGCGAGCGAAGCCAGGCTGAGGGCGCCCCAGGCGTAGTTCGTCCCGATGACGAGCTTCACGGCAAGGACGTGCGGCTGCCGCAGCGTGGCGAGCCGTCCGACGCCGGCCCCGTAGACGGCGAGGAGGATCCCGAGTTCCAGCAGCAGCCCCTGCCCGACACCGAGCAGCCGGCCGAGCGGGGCGGAAAAGGCGAGGTACGCGAGCCCGTTGGCGGTGGTGACGACGGAGTCGAGGGCGAGAAAGCGGCGCAGCGCTGTCTGCGGGACGCGGTTGTGGGTGTAGCCGGCGAACGGGGTCGCGGACATGGGAATCAGCCTCCATCGAGGTCGAGCGGGCAGGGGGACTCGGATCCCGGGACCGAGTGCGCGGCCCCGGAACCCGATGCGTCCAATGTGCCGGGGGCGATGGAGCGGGTCGATTACCTCCGAGGTAACGGGCCCCACTCGGGGACGTGCTCACAGGGCGCCGCCCTCGCCTGCTCCGACTGCAGGCCGTCCATGCCAGTCCACCCAGATCCATTGCGGGCCGCCTCCGGTGGCTCCCCGATTGGCTCCCTGGCTGCACCCTCTCGCTTCCATCTGCGGAGGAGGTCATGCCCAGCTCCCGCTGCCTGGCACATTCCCCGGCGGACCCGCCGCGACCAGCACCCGAGCGGTCGTCAGTGACCCTTGCCCGTGACCCCGGGCCGCTGTCCGACGGCCCAAGAAGCCCCGAGGGATCAGCTCGTTCGGCGGCGAGGTGGCACGCACCTCCGCTTCAATGTCCACCATGAAACTCCGAGAGAAGTGCAAGTGGTCAGCGGACAACCACAGGGTCGGTACGGCTTCCGCACGCGGCGAGTGCACCTGGGGGGCTCCCTGCTCCCGCCCCGTGGTGTGGAGCGTGCGGGTCAGCGACGCCGGCGGCGACAGCTGGTGGGCCGCCTGCGAGGAGCACGCCAACACTTCGACGGTGCTTTCTCCCAACACCACCAGCTGAGCAGCACACGGCTCCGGAGGCCGCTTGGGAACTGGGTAACGCTTCAGGTCACGGCCCTGCACGTGGTAGATCAGGCGGGACCAGTCCACGGATAGTCCATGGCTGGCTGCGCACCGCTTTCGATCCCGGCTTGGGCACTGCTGGGCAAAGCCATCTCAGCCTGGCGTGGATGTACGCCTTGATTCGCTCGCGACCGCTGTCGTCCGCTGCTGTTGCTGTCAGCAGGTGACGCAGGCAGGTGCAGATGACTGCCGCCTGGCACAGTCGCTAGTACCCAGGACGCTCACCACGTCGTGCGATTCCGACCACAGCTGCCGCGGAGGGCGTCCTATCTGTAAGTACGAAATGGCAGGATCGGGCACCACTGTCCAGGCCCTCGCGGCGTGGTCCGATGATTTCCCCCTGCTCTTCCCCTCGGACCCGACATCCTCCTGGCCATGCTGGCCGCCGATGCTCTGGCTTCCGGCCCGCAGGCGGGTAGCGCGGCTACATAGACCGGGTCCGGTCAAGGTCCGCGCGTACGGCCTCGGTTCGGGGTGGCCCGGTCCCAGGGCGCCTTCTCCGTCGGCGGGGATGCGCTCCTCCAGGGCGGCGGCGCGGACTAGGTCGCCCGCGGACTCTTGGAGACGAACCTCTTGGAAGAGTTTGAGCTCGTGTGTGCACGTTTGGCCATGTTCGACGCTAATTTGGCGAACCTGGCCCAGAACTCGGTTCAGAGGTCGGAAGCGTTCCGTGCCGATGTACGCCGGAGCCTTCGTCAGATGGAAAGCTGGCCCAGAGACCTGTAGCGACACCCGTGCCGACCACGCAAGCGCAGGTCACCGGCTTGCGAAAGCTGCTGACAAGGAACGCGTGCTGTCGTATCGTTGCCGACATCAGTGCGCTCACCACGGGCGTCCCTCTCTGCGCGCCCCACGCTGCAGCCACCTGGCCAACCCGCCGCCACCGCGCGGCGCAACAGTCGGGCCGGGAACAGGCCGCGGCGAGGGCAGGTCCCCCCAGCACGCAAGATCTAGATGCGGACAGCGCTGTGGGCAGAGGCAGGCAGATGAAGCGAGCGTACGACCGGTGGCACGAAGTCCTCTCTGACGAGTTCTTCGGTGCTGACCATGCCCTACAGAGCACCGTGCTGTATGTCGACGACGAGGTTGAACGGGAACTCGCCCAGCGGTTCGGCATCGAGGAGTCGCTCAGCAACGCCGTCGCGGACGAGCTCTACTGGTCGGGGTCGGACAAGACCCTGCTCTGGCGCGTGTTGAGCCAGTGCCGGGTATGGGCGGCGAAAGGGAGCACCGGCGCGCCGCCGAGCCTTCCGGTCCTGGCGGCGTCGGTCCTCGCGGCCACCCGGATGGCGACCTCGGACGGTATGCGCCGAACAAATTTCCGCGGACGTTGGTACCAGATGTTCGGCGTCCCGCAGGAGGGACCTGAAGCGAACCGCCTCGACAAGGCCCTGGACGACGTAGCGGCCATGTGGGGGGAACTGGACTCCTGGCTCGAAGAAACCGGCGGCCTGTACGGGGCGAGCACAGTGAGCACGGACGAGTTCTACTGGCGCGTGGGATACCCGGTCTCACAGGCGCTCGTCCGCAGGTCGGACCGCCAAGCGCTCACACGCTTCTTCGCCACGACCCGGCTACGGCCCCACAACTCGACCGAGGTACCAGGCCGAGAGCTCCTGCGGCGGCTCAACGCGTGGAGTGCGGGGCGTGGCCGAGGCCTGTCTCCCCGACTTATGGAGGAGCTGAAGTTCGCATCTGCGCCCAGTAGCGCCGAGGGCGGCGATCCACTCATCGTCGCCCTTCTGGAGCGGCTGGCCGCCGACTGGGACGGAACCCTCCACAAGCCGGAGCGTCAGCAGTGGCGCCGGGCGCTGGGCTTGCGCATCGCCGTGACGGACAAGGGCCGCCGACTGGAGTGGCTTGCGGACGCTGCCGAAGGTGCAGAGGAGACGACCGTCCGGATTCACGACGGCCGGTCCTTCACCCTCCGCACCGACTACGGGGGGGTCTACTCAGGGCTTGAGACCTTGGTTCCTTCAGAGCCCCAGCTCCGCCTCGGTGTCCATCTCGACGGCGACGACCTCGTCATCGAATGGGTGCCTCAGGAGGTCGTACTGCTCCGCATGCACGCGGATCTCGGTGAGTGGGTGAGCACAGAGTATTTCGAACCCGGTGAGCCGCACTGGATACTGGCGTCCTCGTCGTCGGCGGCCCAGGTACGCGCCATGCTTAGCGGGCTCCGGTCCAAGACAGTGCGGGAGGTTGCCGCCCCTGTCCCCGGGTGGCGGCTCTTCAAGGGCGTGCGAGCTGCCGACACCTCCGCGTTCAGGCAGGCGCTGGACTCCAGCGCTGAGCACAGCTACGTCCTGCACCCTCAGATCAGGCAGCACACGAAGCTGATCGGCGGACTCCGCATCGCCCGCGAGTACCGCACCGGATCCGGCGTCGCGGGCCATTACCTCAGGGGCGGGGAACCCGACCTCTTTCTGCCGGCCTCCGACACTCCCGACCGTACCGTCGAGGTAACCCTCGACGGCCAGACTGAGAACCTGCGCGCTGACCCCCGGGTGCCCTTCCCCCTCAACTGCCTCGCCTTCGAGGAAGGCCAGCACGAGGTAGGCACGTCTTCGAGCCGCCAGATCTTTACTGTCTACGACGGGTTCCACGAAGGACTCCCGGAGGGCACCGGTTCGCTCGGATACCGGTGCGTAGGCACTTCCGCACACCGCGTCAGCGAGTGCGATGGCGAGGACAGCGGAGCCTTCATCCGGGGCGCGGATGCCACTTCTGCTCCCGCCCCGGCCCGAACAGTCGTCGTCAAGCTCGAGGTTATGGAGTCCTACTTCCTCGACCAGCACGGAACCGTGACGCCGGTGCGAAGGCAGGAAGCACCGTCGTGGGTCAGCAAGCGCATCCCCCAGGCGTCCGAAACCCCCGCGTTGGAAGCAGAGATCCCTAATGGTGCTGTGTGGTTCGTCTACCGCACTCCACAGCGATGGTGGGTGCGGCCAGCTGATCCCGGTACTCCGGCTCCTGCCCCGGTACCGACCCGGGAGGACTACCGCTGGGCATACGTCGTACTCAGCGCCGCCGATGCGTGCCGGGCGGCAGGCTGGGCCGAGTACGTGGTTGCTGCCACAGAAATCACCAACACGCGCGATCGGGGTGGGAAATGAGCACGGGAATCGGCGCGGGAGACCTGTTGTTGCGCTGGCTTAGCGAAGAGGGGGCGGGGAGTCTCACCGAAGCAAAGCAGAGTCTGTGGTGGCTCGGTGCCAAGGAGTCCGACGAGATCGAGTCCGGCGCACCAGGCCGTTGGCTCCGTGATGCCGTGTCTCTGGCATACCTCGACGTCGACTGGAGCGGGCGCCGCTGGTCCGCTGCACCACCAGTGCTCACCCCGCTGCCTAAAGCACAGGGCCTTGCCACCATCACGGGCAGCCGCACGGCCTCCTTCGACCGGCGACTCGACGAGCTGAAGGACGAGGGGCTCGTCCAGCTGTACCGGGCCTCGTCGGACCGGCCGCCTCGGGACATCCCGCTTCCCTCCTCGTACTTCGTCCGATTCGGGGACGAAAGCGAACTCCGCGATCTGGCGGAAGACCTCGGAGCCGTCTTCGCTCCCACCTTCGCCTACCAAGGTGCAACCCTGCTGCCGGACTTGGACCTGGCGGAGCGCACCTCGGCGCCGGAGTACGGAGCACCGCTGGAGCACTACGACTTGGAGCAGCAGCGGTACATACCGACCGTCCGTCCGCAGGGTGACGGCCTGTACCGGCTGAAGCGCAGGGACAGCAAGCGGGTCTGCCAAGTTCTCCGCGACAGGGCCTGGTTCGAGACCACGCACGAGTACGGCATCTACACGGTGCTATCCGAGCAGAACACCGCCGCCGACGTACTACGGTGGCGCCCCGAGGCCGACTGCGGTCGCGACGGCATCGGGACGCTCTTCGTGGACTGGGGCTATCCGCTGCCGGACCTGCAGCGGAGGGTTGCTGCCATGTGCTCCGGCCTCGCACCCCGCATTCAGGAGTCAGCCCAGAATCTTGCGTACGACAACGTCCCGGGGGACGTGGCATTGAAGATCGCCGCATCGCTCGGGCAGACGCTCGGAGACCTTCATGCATGACAACGCGAAGAAACAACCCCCAGCAGATCACGGACTGGACATCGTCGGCTCCTTTGATCACCTCAAGAATGCGCTCTTCCGCTACTACGACACCCCTTTCGGGCTGGCAGATGATGAGCTGGAGGAGGAACGGCGTCGGTTGTTCGATCGTGATGGGGGCGCCTGGCGCCGCCCGCTGATCGAGGTCCGGCCGCAGTACGTCTCTGCCGGAGTGAGCATCGCTGCGTCGGTCCGCGAGGCCGCCGCCCACCCCCAACTCGCCGAACTCGTCGAGCTGGGCCTCCTCAAGGATGTTCGCTCCCTCCACGAGCACCAGCACCAGGCGCTCGCCGCCGCGGTCAGGGACCGGCGCGACGTTGTCATCACTGCCGGTACCGGATCAGGTAAGACGGAGGCGTTCCTACTCCCCATCCTTGCCGACCTGGTGCGGGAGTCCGAGTCGTGGAGTGCGACGTCAGCCCCGGCCAACCGCTGGTGGACCTCGCCCGACGGTGCTTTCCAGCCGCAGAGGGCTGGCGAGCGCGGCCGCCACGCCGCCGTTCGCGCCCTCGTGCTGTACCCGATGAACGCGCTCGTTGACGACCAGATGATGCGTCTGCGCAAGGCCCTGGACAGCGACTGCGTGCGCGCGTGGTTTGAGGCCAAGCGCCCTGGCCACCGCTTCTACTTCGGCCGCTACACAGGGGCGACACCTGTCCCGGGGGACATCGGTTCTGCTGCGGGCGTCAGGAACCTCCGCAAGGAGTTTGCCGCTACTGAGGCACGCTCCCGCCAGGCCCAGAGCGGCGACGGCGACGGCAAGTACTTCATCCCCCGGCTCGACGGTGCGGAGATGCGCTCCCGCTGGGACATGATCCAGGCGCCCCCGGACATCATGATCACCAACTACAGCATGCTGAACGTCATGCTGATGCGGTCCCGGGAAGCGTCTGTCTTCGAGAAGACGCGCCAGTGGCTGCACCAGGTCCCTGACGCCCGTTTCACCCTGGTGGTCGACGAGCTCCACACGTATCGCGGCACAGCCGGTACGGAGATCGCGTATCTGCTGAGGAACCTCCGCCACCGCCTGGGCCTCACCGACCGTCCTGACAAGTTCCGGGTCATCGCAGCTTCTGCCTCCCTCGAAGCACCCCGGGACCTTGACTTCCTCCAGGAGTTCTTCGGGATCGAACGCGACCGGTTCGAGGTGCTCGGCGGCCGTCTGGACCTGCCTGCAACCACGGACTCCGACGTGTCGGATCATGCTGCCGAGTTCGCGCGTCTCGGCTCTGAGCCCGGAGTGGCCGAGGCTGACGACCTCTTGGCCCGTACCGGAGCCGGCGACGCCCTCACCAATGCACTTCGGGACGGCGACCGGCTGACCGCCGACTTCGACGACGCAGTCGCCGCCAGGATGTTCCCGGCGGTGGCGAAGGAGCAGCAAGCAGACGCCCTGGCAGGCGTTTTGGCCGCGCTCCGCCGCAGCGGGCTGCCCAAGTTGCCGACTCTGCGGGGCCACCTCTTTTTCAGAAACATCCCTGGAGTCTGGGCGTGCTCAGATCCTGAGTGCCCGCAGATCCCCGGAGGAGAACCCGCTGACGGAGAGCCCACCCACGGAGAGGACAGCGACCGGACCGTCGGAAAGCTGTTCTCGCGGCCGACCTCGCGATGCGACTGCGGAGCCCGGGTCCTCGAACTGCTCTACTGCCAGAACTGTGGCGATGTGCTGCTGGGCGGGTATGCCCCGGAATCCACCTTCAAGCAGCGCAGGGGGAAGGGATTCGAAGCCGGTCTCCTTGCCGACCTGCCTGACCTCGACTCGCTACCCGACGGGGGCTCCCTCGGCCCCAGCGCGGCTAACTACGTCGTCTACTGGCCGAGGAAGAAGCACCCTGCCGCGGACAAGTTGGAGTGGGAGACGAGTTCCGACAAGGGGGCGATGAGCGCCGGATTCGAGTTCAAGCGGAGTGCGTACAACCCTCGCACCGGCATGCTGCGCAACCACAGGAACCACACCGGTTGGTCCTTCCATACCAGCGTTCCAGAGCCGAAGCGCGGCCGCCCCCGCCTCCGGCTCGAAGACCTTCCGGCCGCTCCCTCCCAGTGCCCTGGCTGCGGCGACAACTGGGAGGTCCGGCGTATCGGGCGGGACAACCTCAGCCTGAGCGACCCCCGTCGCCTCCGGACTCCGGTCCGGTCGATGCGCACCGGTTTCGAGAAGGTCAACCAGGTACTTACCACCGCCGTGCTCGCCCAACTGCCCACGCGTCAGGCCGTCGTCTTCTCCGACAGTCGCCAGGACGCTGCGAAGCTCGCAGCCGGCCTCGGCTTGCGCCATTACCAGGACCTCCTGCGTCTACTTCTTGCCGAGGAAGTCGCAGACCAAGGAGATCCCGCAAACGACCTGGCAGCGATCCAGGGCTTCTACCAGAGTGCCTCGCGGACCCAGGAGGACCTAGCGGCAGCTCAGGCCGCCCGTAAGCGGATCCGGCCCAGGGACCCCGCCGCATACGACCAATGGGAGAAGCTCCAGAAGCCGCCCTCTGCCGACAGTCTCGACGACCTCGCCGCTGATTCAGAACCCGACACGGAGGCGGAGCTCTACGCGAGTCTGAGCAGGGTTCCAAGTCTGGACAGCCACGCCGCCACCGTATCCGAGCGGCTAGTCCACCTCGGAGTGAATCCCGGAGGGCCGAACGCCTCGCTGCAGACGGCTCGCTATGAGAAGGGCACTGAGACACGGCGGTGGTCGTCGCTGTACCGATGGCCCGGTGATCCCGAAGGGAAGGTCCGCGACGAGTCCGGCACGGTTCTCAGCGCGCGGCAGCGTGATCTCCGCGACGATATGCGGGAGTCCCTCAGCCGGGAGCTCCTCATGGGACTGTTCGGCAGTGCGGGCAGGGACTTCGAATCACTCGGTCTCGGCTGGCTCTCGCTGGCGTCAGACAGGTCGGTCCTCACCAGCGACCGGGCTTCGGAGATCGCACTCGTACGGGGAAGTCTGCGTGTCCTCGGTCACCTGCGCCGATTCGCAGGCCTCCGTACCGCCGCGGACACTCCGCCTCGTCGCCTCCGCGATTACTGGCAGAAGATTGCAGCGGTCACAAGCCAAGACGAGGAGGATGTCCGGCATCGAGCCGAGCGTGCCTGGGGCAAGGCCGTCATCGGGTACGTGATCCAGCCGGAGGAGGTGTCCCTCCGCCACGGTGAAGGCCTCGCATGGGAGTGCGGCGTATGCCACCGTCGGCACCTGCACCCCGGGACCGGCATCTGTACGAAGTGCGGAGGGCCGCTGCCTCCCGAGGCGGAGCGCTTCGACGCGCCGGAGGACGACTACTACGCGTGGATGGCGAAGAATGGAATTGGGAAGTTTCGCCTGAACACCGCAGAGCTCACCGGCCAGACCGACCGGATCGAGGCCCAAGGGCGCCAAGCCCGCTTCCAGAGTGTGTTCCTCAACGATGAGGAACACCCCCGGCCCGACACCCTCGACGTGCTCTCGGTGACCACGACGATGGAAGCCGGCGTGGACATCGGACCGCTCTCCGTCGTGCTGATGGCCAACATGCCGCCCACCCGCTTCAACTACCAGCAGCGGGTCGGTCGGGCGGGCCGCCGCGGGGCGCCCGTAGCCCTTGCGCTCACGGTCTGCCGCGGGCGCAGTCACGACGAGCACTACTTCCAGGACCCCAAGCGCATTGTTGACGCTCCGACCCCGCCTCCGTACCTCTCAACGGATATGAAGGACATCTACCAGCGGGTCCTCGCCTCTGAGGTGCTCCGCCGGGCGTTCGAATCCGCACAGGCGAACTCCGCATGCGACGCTGAGCTCGACCCGACGCGCAACGTCCACGGCCAGTTCGGACTCGTCCGCGACTGGCGTGCTGTCCGCCCCGCAGTCGAAGCGTGGATTGCATCCGAGGCCGCTCAGATCAGCGCGGTGGCCGAGGCTCTCGTGAGCCACACGAAAAGCACCAGGGCTCTCGACGCGGCACTTCGATGGGCGGCGGAGCGCCTCGTTGCCGAAGTCACCGTTGTCGCTGAATCATCCCGCGGGCACCACGATCTCAGCCAGCGCCTGGCCGAGTCCGGCCTCCTCCCGATGTTCGGCTTCCCGACGTCGGTCCGCTACCTCTACACGAGGCGGCCGGGGGAGTCTTACCCGTGGCCGCCGCCGGGCGTCGTCGACCGCTCACTCGACATCGCGATTTCGCAGTTCGCCCCCGGCGCGGAGACCGTGAAGGACGGAAAGGTCCATACAGCGGTCGGTGTGGTCGGATACGTGCCTGGAGGCAGGACCCCGAAAGCTGTGGCCGACCCCCTCGGCGAAGCCCAGCACGTCGGTATGTGCCGTGCGTGCGGGCACCTCGACGAGGATGCCAAGGCTGTTCCCGGGCCGGGCGGAGACGAAGGGCGGACTGCGGAGTGCCCTGCCTGCGGAGCATCCGACGGCTCGTACAGGGAGGTCGGCCTCCATCAACCGGCGGGCTTCTTGACCGGAGGGCAGGCGCGCGACTTCGACGGCAACTTCGCCTGGAGGGCCAGATCACTCTCCCCGCGTACGGCAGCGGACCTGGAGTCCGGTGCTCCTCAACGGATTACCCAGGCCGGGATGGTGGTGCATGCCGGGAAGGGCCGCCGCTACGCAGTCAACGACAACGGCGGTCGGCTCTTCCACTTCTCCCCGGCCAAGGCGACCTCCAACTGGTCCGGTGCCTTGGTAGAGGCAGAAGCTGCCATCTATGCGCCCTGGCTGGTTGGAACTGTTGAAGACGCCAGCAGCACCCCTGGCACAGCGATTGGCGCGGTCCAGCACACCGACCTCTTCCTCCTCGGCCCGGCTTCGGGCGAGAGTCTGGAACACGGCCTCCGTCTCAACCTCGCCTCGGTCGCCCAGGTGACCGGGTTCCCGGATGACCGCTCCGGACGCCGTGCCGGCTGGTACTCCCTGGCCGCGCTCCTCCGTGTGTCCGCCGGCGATATCCTCCAAGTCCAGCCGAACGAGATCGCCTCCGGTATCCACGGTGCCGGATCCGCCAGCTCCCGGGCGCGGACGTTCGCCTTCCTCTCCGACACCCTCGACAACGGCGCGGGCTACTGCACCCACCTGGCCGAGCCCGAGGTCTTCAACGACCTCTTGGCCGCCGCCAACCGCACGGTCGAGAAGTTCCGCGACGGCAGCCACGGCCGCGACTGCCGGGGCTCCTGCTACGAGTGCCTGCGCGACTACACCAACATGGCCTACCACTCGCTCTTGGACTGGCGGCTCGCTGACGACCTCCTCGCCATCCTCTCCGGGGAAGCCGCAGGTACCCGCATCGAGCCGCGCCAGCCCAGTCGGCTGCTGCAGAACTGGGCGGCAGACTTCCCGGAGGGCGATGCCGAGTTCGTATCGAACCTCGGTGGGGCAGGCCCGGCCGTCCTGTTTGAGCAGCGCATGTGGGTGGCCGCCAAGAGTCCCTTCGAGGCAGCTGACGACCAACTTGAATCCCCCCGGATCTCTGCGGTCAGGCGAGCCGCGGCCGCAGACAGCCGAGGCATCCCCGAGGTCGTCTTCGCCGACGACTTCCTCCTCGATAAGGCCCCCGCGAGGATTGTCTCTATGGTGACCGACTTTGAGGGCATCGACGAATAGCGGTACAGGATCAGAACTACGACTGTCTTCAACCCGTCCCTCAGATCCTGATCGCTAACCATCCACAACGCTCGCGCTCTCAGCTTGGGAAGCTGCGAGCATTTGGGGGCAGTTCGGCCGTTGACCTGGGCGAGCGGCCGGTCCTGGCCTCGGCTGTTATCACCGTGATTCCCGGCTGTTCCCCGCTCGATCTGGTGCGGCTGTGGTGCGCGTCCCTATCGTCGAACCCTCACAGGGGCCCACCGCTTCTGCGCTTGGTACCGCTTCATCAGTGCAGTGATCCGCGCTTGGTCCGCCTCCCTGATGTTCAATGTGCGAATGTCAGGAAGCCGAATCGACTTGTAGCCGCACCTACACCACCCACCTACCGTCGGCTCCGGATCCCTCACGGAACAAGGTCTCGACGTGGATACGACGACTGGCTGCTGGAGAACGTCAATAATCTGAAAGTGATGACCGCTGGCCATCTTGACATGTCTTCAGCAGTCGAGGGTGCATGCTAGGGAAGACGAGGGCGTAATACGCTACTGAGAGGGTCCGCTGCACTGCATGGACGGCTGCTGAGTGCGCGGCGGGGCTTCCGTCCGAGGTTGAACTGATGTGCACATACGGTGTCGTAGCTCGTTCGGTGGCGGGGTGGCATGCTTGTCCGCTTCAATGCGACGCCGACGGCGACAGCTGGTGGGCCGCCTGCGAGGAGCACGCCGACACTTCGACGGTGCTTTCTCCTGACGCCACCGGCTGAGCCGCTGAGGGCTCCTCCCTACCGACGTTGCCGGTAAGGCGTGCAGAGCGTCCGAGGTTCAGGTGGACGGGGCCGGTCCGGATCCAAGCGTGGACTACTTGGTGTCCCCAACGCCTCCCAGGCGCCCGGAGCTTGTCGTGCCGCTTCGGCGGTGGGACGGATGCCAACCCTTTTTGAGCTGTACGGCAGGAAACGTTGGGGTTCCCCTATTCCGGCCAGGGGCGGGGGGCTAGGCTTCACGGAGCCCGAATCACTCGAACGCCTTGTCGACATATGGAGAATCCGCCGGTGCGAGCCGCCGCCCGACCCGATCTCGCCGCGATCTGGCGTCGTACCTGGGCGCTGGCGCAGGAGCACGGGCAGGATCCGGCCGAGGTGCTGGCGGTGGAGCGGCTGAGTCATCTGTCCGGGGTCGAACCCGGGCGCATACCCCAGGTGGTGGCGGGCACCGCCGTGGAGGCGCCGCTGGAGCGCCGGGTGCACCAGCGGTTCCTGCGGCTGCGCGCGACCCGGCGCGACAAGCACGGCCGGGAGTGGCCGCTGGCCGCCATCGCCGACGACTTCGACGCCCCCGGCGCCTCCCTCGGGCCGCTCAACGCCGGTACCGGGCTGCCCCGGATGGGTCACGCGGCCGGTGTGCAGCGCTTCTTCGGCGTCCATGCCGGTTTCCTCCTGGCCGACAGCAAGAGCGCGGTGGAACGGGCCCTCGCCCTGTCCGCCACCACCGTCTCGGACGGCCGGGACGATCTGGAGCACCTGTCGTACCTCACCGGTATGACCCCGCAGGCCATCCGGCTCACTCTGGACGGGCGGCCGCCCCGGCTCCCGCTCAAGGAGCAGGTGCACCTGAGGTTCGAGCACCTGCGCCGCACCCGTTTACGGGAGGACGGCCAGCCCCACTCGCTGGCGGCCATCGCCAAGTCCTTCGACGCGTCGGGGCAGTCGCTGACCCGTCTCGCCCAGGGCGAGGGCCTGCCGAACCTCGCCGCGGCCGCCGGGATCCAGCGCTTCTACGGTGTCGAGGGCGGCTTCCTGCTGGCCGACGACTCCGAGGCGCTCTCCAGCGCCCTCGCCCTGGTCGAGGGCGAGTTGGAGTCCGCGGTGCGGGACCGGGAGAACCCGATGCTGGCGGTGCTGCGGGCGCACGACGTACGCAGCATCGTCACGCGGGCCGGGCGGCTGTCGCCCCAGGGCTGGAAGTCGCTGGCCGACCACTTGGACGACCTCCTCGCGCGCGAGGGGCAGCTCGGAGTTCCGGGCACGAAGAGCGGGGCGCCGACAGACGGCGCCGCCGCCGAGGGAGAAGCACCATGAGGACCACACGGGCCATGCGCAAGCTGGCCTCCGAGCTGCTGGAGGGCGCGCGCCTGACGCCGCCGGCCGATGCCGGGGAGATCATCGGGGCGCTGTGCGCCGCCTACGCCGTGCGGCGCGGCGGAGAGCGGAAGGTCGATATCCATTTCACCTCCTTCCCGCCCGACACCGCGAGCGGGCTGTGGCTGGAGCTGGACGACGTCGACCTGATCGTCGTGGAGCAGCACACCCGGCCCGAACACCAGCTCGTCATCGCGTGCCACGAGCTGTGGCACCTGGACGAGGGGACCGGCCAGAGCGTCGGTCCGGGCATGCTGGCGGCCGCCCGGCTGACGGGACACCCCGGCCGCCTGGCCGAACTGCTGTCCTCCGAGCCCGGGCCGGCGGCGGTGGTCCGGCAGGCCGCCGCCCGCGCCGACCAGGGGGATCCGGCGGAGATCCGGGCCGAGACCTTCGGCCTGTACCTCGGCAACACCCTGCGCTCCTACCTGCCGTCGCCCCGGGAGCAGCAGCTGCCCGAAGCCATCGAGCGCATCAAGTCCTCACTCGGTTGGGGAAGCCCCGTGCCACGCCGTGACCCGCACCAGCCGGTCGCCGCATCCCTCACGCCGATGCCCTCAGCACGGCCCTGACAGAGAGCCCGCCACGATGAACCAGTCCACCCCGCCCCGCCACGCAGTCGTCATAGGCGGCAGTCTGGCCGGCCTCCTCGCGGCCGCTGTCCTCGCCGAGAACGCCACGGTCACCGTCATCGACGCCGACCCGCTGCCCGAGGGTCCGGCCCCGCGCCGTGGACTCCCGCAGGCCCGGCACACCCACCTCCTGTGGTCGGGCGGCGCCCGGGCCATCGAGCGGATCCTGCCCGGCATCACCGACGACTGGACGAAGGCGGGTGCCATCCGCCGTAGTCTGCCCACCGACCTGGTCACCAAGACCGCCCAGGGATGGATCCCGCGCTGCGGGGAGAAGCAGTTCAACATCTCCTGCAGCCGCGACCTCCTCGACTCCGTGGTCCGCGCCCGGGTGACCGGTCTGAAGGGGGTCTCCACGCTCCAGCGGAGCCGGGTACGCGCCCTGGAGGGCACGGCGGCCCGGGTCACCGGCGTCCTGGTCGACACCCCGGAGGAAGCGGGCCGGCTGCTGACCGCCGACCTCGTGATCGACGCGAGCGGTCGCGGCTCGCGCGCCCGGACCTGGCTCCAGGCGCTCGGCGTCACCGGCATCCGGCAGGCCGAGGTCGACTCGGGCCTGGTCTACGCGACGAGGATCTTCGAAGCCCCGGCCGGAGCCCACGAGATGGGCTTCCCCATCGTCAACGTCCAGTCCGACCCCCGGGTGCCGGTGCCCGGGCAGACGGCCACGATCGTCCCGATCGAGAACGGCCAGTGGCAGGCCACCCTCTCCGGGACCCGCGGCGGCCAGCCGACCGGCGACCCCGACGCGTTCATCCCGTTCGCCAAGGCCGTCCGGGACCCGATCGTCGGTGAGCTCCTGGAGGGCCGCCGGCCCCTGACGGACGTGGCCGTCACCCAGGGAACCGCCAACCGCCGGATCTACTTCGAGAAAGCCGAGCTGCCCGACGGCTTCTTCGCCGTCGGCGACTCCGTCGCCACCTTCAACCCCTTGTACGGGCAGGGCATGACCGTCGCGGCTCAGGGTCTCCTGGCCGTACGCACCCTGGTGCGGGCGAAGGGCCTGGAGCATCCCGGGATCGGCCGCGAGGCGCAGCGTGTCATCGCGCCCCAGGTCAGCACCGCCTGGGAGCTCGCCACCTCCCAGGACATCCTGTATCCGGGGGCGACGGGGATGAAGCCGCGCGCCGGCACCGGTCTGCTCAACGGGTACGTCAACAGGCTGATGACCGGGGCCACGACCGACGAGGCGCTCACCGCCGCCCTGTTCAAGGTCCTGACCATGAGCATCGCGCCCACCCACTGGCTCCGGCCCTCGGTGGTCTGGCACGTCCTGCGCGCCTCGGACCGGGGCGCGCTGAAGGCGCCGCCGCTGACCGCCGCCGAGCGGGCCGTCGCCGGGCTCGACGGGGCGCCCGGCACGGCATCCGGCACCGGCACCGGCACCGCAGCCGCAGCCCCCGCCGCAGCAAGGACAGGGGCGGGGGCAGGGGCCGCGACAGGCGCCGACGGCACCGCCCCGGCGGAGGACCCGGTCGGGCCCGCCGACGCCGTCGGACAGGCCCGATGAGCGGCAGGATCCTGCCGCTCCTGCCCGCTTCCCTGATGGTCCTGGCGCTGCTGATCAAGGTGCCGACGCTGCGCCGGGACTGGGACCGGCCGCTGAACCGGACCGCGTGCGCGCTGCTCGTCGTCGGGGCTCCCATCAACTTCCTCGCGTCACCGTCGACCGTCGCCGCGGTCAACCGCCGCACCGGCGTGGTCAACTTCTCCGCGCCCCTGGTGTTCGGCCTGTGCACGGTGTTCTCCGGGCTGTGCGTCGTCCTGGTCCTGCGGTGGCGCGGCGGGCCGCCCGCGGCCGTGCGGCGGGCCACCCGGCTGACCACGGTCCTGTTCGGCACGGCGACCGCGGCGATCGTCGTCCTGTTCGTGATCGGCGACGCACCGGTGGAACGGCTCCAGGACCTGGACACGTACTACGCGACGACGCCCTGGATCCGCGAGATGATCGTCTGCTTCCTCGTGGCGCACACCATGGGCACCTCGGCGCTGACCTGGCTGTGCGGCAAGTGGCTGACGCGCGCGGACCGCGCCCTGCGCCCGCTGCGCACGGGGCTGGCCCTGATCGTGGTCGCCGGGCTGATGGATCTGGCCTACCTGGCCGCCAAGTGGGCGTCGGTGGTGGCCCGCTGGACCGGCCACGACCTGGTGTTCCTGTCCACGGACGTGGCGCCGCCACTGGCCGCGGCCGCCGCGCTGCTGCTCGGCGCCGGGTTCGTCGTGCCGCTGGTCGGCGAGTCGGCGACATGGGTGGCCTTCAGCCAGTACCGGCGGCTGTGCCCGCTGTGGAAGGCGCTGCGCGGATTCGCCGCGACCCAGGGACGGACCGTCCCGCTGGCCTGGTGGTCCCCGGTGGGAATCCGGCTCATCCACCGCGAGTCGGTCATCGACGACGGCATCCTGGCGCTGGCCGCCTGGTTCGACCCCCGGGTGCGCGGAGCCGCGTACGAGGTGGCGAGGGGCCGGGGCCTGAGCGAGGCACGGGC
>NZ_JBSGZP010000078.1:0-16977 GCF_053611065.1 Streptomyces sp. NPDC054840 | reverse complement strand
GACGGGAGCCGTGCCGTGCGCGACGGGCGGATCCACCTGGTGGGCTACGGCCCGTCGGCGTCGACCATCGGCGCCAACCGCGCGGGCGGCGCCGCGGTCCGTGAGATCCGCCGGTTCCTGAGCCGCGAGGGGGCGGGGGCACCGGTGGGCTGACCGCGGGAGGCCCCGGGCCGCTTCCGCAACATCGCCGGTGCATCCGGCGACGGCACCGCCCGCCCGTGGGGTCGACAGGCATGACAGCAGCATCACCGGCGCGGACCGTGCAACGCTTGTTCCCGCTGCCGGCCGAGGCCGGGACATCGACACCGCGTTCGCCCTGCACGCCACGGTCCGGGCCGGGCGGGTCACCCGCTACCACCTCCACGAGGACACCTACGCGGTTGCCGAGGCCCACTCCGGCGACTGAGCGTCCGGCCGGCTCGTTCGGCCGCCGTACGGACCGGGGCTCCGAGCCGCGCCGTGCGGACGGTGCGGCTTCGGCGGCCGTCCCGTGCGGGGCGTTCTACTGTTCTCGCATGGAACAGCGCATCACCCTGGTCACCCTGGGGGTTTCCGATCTCGCCCGCGCCAAGGGGTTCTACGAGGCCCTGGGCTGGCGGGGACAGGAGGTCGAGGAGACGGTCTTCTTCCAGGCCGGCGGGCTCGCGCTGGTGCTGTGGGACCGGGACAAGCTGGCTCGCGACTGCGGGGTCGAGCCCGGACCGGCCGGCGGGTTCGGCGGGATCGCCCTGGCGCACAACGTCCGCTCCGAGGCCGAGGTGGACGAGCTGCTGGCCGCGGTACGACGGGCCGGCGGCACCGTCACGAAGCCCGCGGCCGTCAACGCGATCGGGTTCTACTCCGGTGCTTTCGCGGACCCGGACGGCCACTGCTGGGAAGTCGCGCACAATCCGGGATTCCTCCTCGCCGCGGACGGCTCGGTCACCCTGCCCGATTTCGGCGACCCGAAGACCTGACCGAGGCCGCGGCGGACGCTGGACCGACCGGCGGAGTACACCTGGCACCGCTGCCGGGGCCGAGGCCCCTCATCTTCCGGTGGGGCCGGCCTGACCTGTGCGGGAGCCCGCGCTCGCGCGGATCCGGTTGAACTCCGCGACGTGCTTCTTGTGCTCCTCGTAGGTCGCCGAGAAGCGGGTGTCGCGCGGCTTGACGGTGACGAAGAACAGCCAGTCGCCGGGCGTCGGGGCGACAGCGGCCGCCATCGCCTCCAGCCCGGGGCTGCCGATCGGCGTGGGTGGCAGTCCCTGGCGTTCGTAGGTGTTGAAGGGGCTGTCGATCCGGGTGTCGCTCAGCTTGGTGTCCACGGTGCTGCGGTTCAGCGCGTAGTTGATGGTGGAGTCCATCTGGAGCGGCATCGACTTCGCCAGCCGGTTGTGCACCACCCGTGCCACCTTGCCCATGTCGGCCCGGCCCTGGGCCTCCGCCTCGATGATGCTGGCCAGGGTGGCCGTCTGGTACGGAGTCATCCCGTGCGCCTTGCCGCCGTCGGCGACGGCCTGGGTGGCGAGCTTCCGGTTCGCCGTCCGCACCATGTGCCTGAGGAGGGTGGCCGGGGTGGACTTCGAGGTCACCGGGTACGTCGCCGGGAAGAGGTAGCCCTCCGGATTGCCCTTGGCCTCGTCGGGCAGTGCCAGCCCGGCGGTGGCCACCGCCGCCTTCGTGGATCCCGGCGGGAGCTTCAGCTCGCGGTCGACCGCGGCGTACACCTGCGGGGCCCGCCAGCCCTCGGGGATCAGCAGCCGACGTGGCGCCTCCGGCGCTTCACCGCCGCGCAGCATCGGCATCAGGACCGCCGCACCGAGGGCGAGCAGCGTGCCGAGGAAGAGCGCCAGCCGGCCCCGGCGGGTCAGCCGGGAGCGGCGCTGCGGCGGCAGGTACTCATGACGCATACCGGAACGCTAACCCGCGATTCATCATATTTCCGGCACCCGAACCGCATGCCGGTCGTTCGGTCACACATTTACCGGAGCCAGCTGGACGCCCTCCGGCGGCTCCGGCGCCAGTGCGGCGTCCCGGTCCCGGCGGACCAGGGCCGCGTACCGGCCGTCGGCCTTCAGCAGCTCCTCGTGGGTGCCGCGTTCGGCGATGCGCCCGGCGTCCAGGACCACGATCTGGTCCGCGTCGCGCACGGTGGAGAGGCGGTGGGCGATGGTGATGGTGGTGCGTCCCGCGGAAAGATTGTCGATGGCCCGCTGGACGGCATGCTCGGTACGGGTGTCCAGGGCGCTGGTGGCCTCGTCGAGGATCAGCACGGGCGGGTCCCGCAGGATGGTGCGGGCGATGGCCAGGCGCTGCTTCTCACCTCCGGAGAACCGGTAGCCGCGCTCGCCGACCAGGGTGTCGTACCCGTCGGGCAGGGAGGCGATGTGGTCGTGGATCTGGGCCGCGCGGGCCGCCTCGGCAATCTCCTCGTCGGTGGCGTCCGGCTTGGCGAAGCGCAGGTTGTCGGCGACCGAGGCGTGGAAGAGGTAGGTCTCCTGGGAGACGACGCCGATCGAGCGGGCCAGCGAGTCGAAGTCGAGGTCGCGCACGTCCACCCCGTCGAGGGCGACCCGTCCGGCGGTGACGTCGTAGAGCCGGGGCACCAGGTAGCTGAGCGTGCTCTTGCCGGAGCCGGTCGGGCCGACGACGGCGAGGGAGCAGCCGGCCGGGACGGTGATGTCGATTCCCGAGAGGGTCGGACCGTTCTTGGCGTCGTACGCGAAGTGGACGTCCTCCAGGGTGACCTCACCCTTGGCCCGGTCCAGCCGCACCGCGTCCGCGCGCTCGGTGATGTCGACCGGCAGGTCGAGGTACTCGAAGATGCGGGCGAACAGCGCGAGCGAGGTCTGCATCTGCACGCCGGTCGACAGCAGGCTCACGGTGGGGCGGAACAGGCCCTGCTGGAGCGTGACGAAGGCGACGAGGGTGCCGACGGAGAGCGAGGGGGTGCCCGTCTGGAGGGCGATGCCGGCCGCCCAGTAGATGAGCGCGGGCATCGCGGCCATGACGATGCCGATGGTGGACATCCGCCAGCGCCCGGCCATGCTGGAGCGCACCTCCAGGCCGACGAGTTTCTCGGACTCCGCGGAGAAGGCGGAGGTGAGGGACTCGGAGCGGCCCATGGTGCGGCCGAGCAGGATGCCACTCACCGAGAGCGACTCGGTGACCGTCGCCGCCATGGCGGCCATCTGCTTCTGCCGCTTCGTGGTGATCTTCTTGCGCTCGCGGCCGACCCGCCGGCTCACCCACACGAAGACGGGCAGCAGGAGCAGCGAGATCAGGGTGAGCCGCCAGTCGAGCGCGAGCATGGCGACCACGGAGGCGATGACTGCCGTCAGGTTCGAGACGAGCGAGGTCGCGGTGGAGGTGACGGTGGCCTGCATGCCGCCGATGTCGTTGGCGATGCGTGACTGCACTTCCCCGGTGCGGGTCCGCGTGAAGAAGGCCAGCGGCATCCTCTGGAGCTGCGCGTAGACGGCGGTGCGCAGGTCGTGCATGACGCGCTGGCCGACGGTGGTGGAGATGAAGGTCTGGAGCACACCGAAGACGCTGGTGACGACGGCGGTCAGGATCATGCCGAGCGCGAGCAGGCTGAGCAGCCCCGTGCGGCCCTGCGGGATCGCGACGTCGAGTATCTCGCGGAGCATGAACGGCGAGGCGACGCCGACCAGCGAGGAGGCGCCGACCAACAGGCCGACGAGGGCGAGCCGGCCGCGGTAGGGCCGGAACAATCCCACGATGCGGCGCAGCTCACGGGGCTGCTCCGCCGGGGCGGGACGGGTCGGGTCGATGGGGTCTTTCGATGGGATCCACTTCGGTTCGTCGTGTGGCATGGGCACCCTCTCGGGGTCAGAAGTCAGGGGTCGGGTCGACCGGGGCCTACGCGAGCATCCCCTTCGGCAAGGTCGGGGTCATTGGAGCATAGGTCATTGTTACCTATGCTCACAATGAACTTCATCCTGATATTGTTCCCGCATGAGCTCCGCCTCCGACAGCGACCGCCTCCTCGCCGAACAGCTCCTGCGCCTGACGCGCAGGCTGCACCGCATCCAGAAGCGCCACATGGTGCCACTCGGGATCACTCCCGCCCAGAGTCGTTTGCTGCGCCTCGTCTCGCACTACGAGGGCGAGCAGGCACCCCGTATGGCGGATCTCGCCGCCCGCCTGGAAGTCGTCCCGCGCGCGGTGACCACCCTCGTGGACGGCCTGGAGGCTGCCGAGTGCGTACGGCGCGCGCCCGACCCCGCGAACCGCCGCGTCATCCGGATCGAACTCACCGACACCGGCCGCGCCACGCTGCGCCGGCTGCGCAACGCGCGAACCAACGCGGCGGAGGAGATCCTGGCGCCGTTGACCGCCGACCAGCGCGACGTGCTCGGCGGTCTGCTGAACGCCCTGTCGGACGCCCCGGCGGAGCGCACCTGCTGAGTAGGCCACCCGGGCGACCGGGGCATGCCGCATCGGAGCTGACGGCCTCGGCGACGTCGCGCGAGCCGGCGGAGGTCACCGCGCGGCGGGCCTTCGACGCGCACCCTGTCGGCGAACCGGATGTGCGAGGTGGGCACGGACCGGGCGACGGGGCGGAATCACCGTTGCGGCCCTGATCGAACCGGAGCACGCCTCCCGCCCGTGAGCGCCGGGGCGTGCGACCCCCGTGACCAGGCGGCACGCCGCCCCCCGCCGCCGTAAACCTGCTGGCCGCAGCGGGCGTCCCGCGGAAAATCGATTGCCCGGCACCGGTCGGGAAGGCGAACCTTGCACGGTTTGGACCACTCGACCAGTCATGGGGCGTCATGCAGATCAGCGATCTTCCGTATCCGGATCCAGGGGTACCCGACGCTCGTTCCGGCCCCCGGTTCCTGCTGTGGCTGGGGCGCGGTCAGCTCGGCGGACAGCTCAAGAGCCTGTGCTGGGGAATGCTGCACTTCACGGGCGTCGCCGCCCTGCCGTACGCCGTGGGCCTCGGTGTCGGCGCGGTGGTCGACCGCGAGCCGAACCGGCTGCTGCTCGTCGGCGCGCTGCTCCTGGCCATCGGCGTCGCCATCTCGGTCGGCGACGCGATGCTCCACCGCACCGCCGTCACCAACTGGATCACCGCCGCGGCCCGGGTGCAGCAGCTCCTCGCGCGCAAGACGGCCGAGCTGGGCTCCGCCCTCACCCGACGGGTCGCCGCGGGTGAGGTGGTCGCCGTGTCCACGGGCGACGTGGAGAAGATCGGATGGTTCGTCGAGGCGGTCTCGCGCTTCCTCGCGGCCGTCTTCTCCGTGGTCCTCGTCTGCGTGGGCCTGCTGTTCTTCGCCCCCGAGCTCGGTGTGGTCGTGGCGATCGGCGTACCGCTGATCGCCCTGGCCCCGCTGCCCCTGCTGCCGCGCGCCACCCGACGCGCCGATGTCCAGCGGGAGAAGGCGGGGAAGGCCACGGAGCTGGCCTCCGACACGGTCGCGGGTCTGCGCGTGCTGCGCGGCATCGGCGGTGAGGAACTCTTCCTCGGCCGCTACCGCGAGGCCTCGCAGGAGGTCCGCAAGGCCGCCGTGCGCAGCGCGCGGATGTGGGCGCTGATCTCCGCGATCCAGGTGGTCCTCCCTGGCGTCCTGATGATCACGGTGGTCTGGTACGGCGCCACTCTCGTCTCGGACGGGCGCATCGCGGTGGGTGAACTCGTCGCCGCGTTCAGCGCGGTGGCGACCCTGCTCTACCCGCTGCGGCACTTCCAGGAGATCGCCATGGCGTACTCCTTCTCCCGCCCCTCCGCCAAACGTGCCGCCCGGGTGCTGTCGCTGCACCGGACGGACGCCGCCGCGGAGCGCCCCGCGCGCACCGCTCCGGTGAACGCGCCGGCCCCGGGCGGGGACCTGTACGACCCGCGGACCGGGCTGCTGGCCCCCGCGGGGCGGTTCACCGGCGTCGTGTGCGGGGACCCGGACCTGGCGGGGCGGCTCGCCGAACGCCTGGGTGGCCACCCGATGAACGAGGCCGCGGCGACGGATGCGGGGGCGGAGGCCAAGGCGGAAGCGGAAGCCGGCGCGGGCGATGTGCCGTCCGTGCTCCTCGGCGGGGTCGCGCTGGACGAGCTCGACCTGTACACCGCGCGCACCCTGGTCCTCGTACAGGACAAGGATCCGGTGCTGCTGTCCGGCACCCTGCGGGAGCTGTTCGACGTACCGGCCTCCGGAACGGTCGAGTCCGCCGCTGCACTGGGCGCGGCCCAGTGCGCGGACGTCCTGGACGCGCTGCTGCAGTCGGCGCCGGACGGGGTCGAGGACCCGATGGACGCCCGGATCACCGAGCGCGGCCGGTCCCTGTCGGGCGGCCAGCGTCAGCGTCTCGCGCTGGCGCGGTCCCTCGTCACCGACCCGGAGGTCCTGGTGCTCGACGAGCCGACCTCCGCGGTGGACTCGCACAACGAGGCGCGGATCGCGGACGGGATCGCGGCCCTGCGTGCCGGGCGGACCACGGTGGTACTGGCGTCCTCGCCGCTGCTGCTGGACCGCGCGGACCGGGTCGTGCTCATCGACGAGGGCACGGTGGCGGCCGTGGGTACCCACCGCGAGCTGCTGCAGCGCGAGCCGCGCTACCGGGCGGTCGTCACCCGCGAGACCGACGAGGAGCAGCGGCTCGGCGGGCTGGAACTGACAGAGCTGGAAGAAGCACTCACAGAGATCGAGGAATCCGCATGATCGGCGTGGCGCCGCCGGAGTACGATCCGGCCACCCCCGAGTCGGCCGCGACCCTGCCCGTGGGCACGTCGGCGACCGTACGGGGCTATGTGCGCGGCCTGTTCCGGCGCCACCGGCGGGCCTTCGTGCTGCTGGTGAGTGTCAACGCGGCCGCGGTGATCGCCTCCATGGCCGGCCCGTATCTGCTGGGCAGGATCGTGGACGACCTGGCGGCGGGAGCGCGGGAGCTGCATCTGGGACGGGTGGCGCTGCTGTTCGCGCTGGCGTTGGCCGTCCAGACGTTCTTCGTCAGGCTGGTCCGGCTGCGCGGGGCGGTGCTCGGCGAGGAGATGCTGGCCGATCTGCGCGAGGACTTCCTGGTGCGGTCGGTGGGTCTGCCACCGGGCGTGCTGGAGCGGGCCGGTACCGGTGACCTGCTGTCGCGGATCACCACCGACATCGACCGGCTGGCCAACGCCATGCGCGAGGCCGTGCCGCAACTGACCGTCGGCGTGGTGTGGGCGGGGCTGCTGTTCGGGGCTCTCGCGGTGACCGCGCCGCCGCTGGCGGTGGCCGCGCTGGTGGCGCTGCCGGTTCTGGTGATCGGCTGCCGCTGGTATTTCCGGCGGGCGCCGTCGGCGTACCGCTCGGAGGCGGCCGGCTACGCGGCGGTCTCGGCCGTGCTCACCGAGACGGTGGATGCGGGCCGCACGGTCGAGGCTCACCGCCTCGGGGCGGAGCGGATCGCGCTGTCGGAGCGGCGGATCTCGCAGTGGGTGGCGTGGGAGCGGTACACACTCTTCCTGCGGACGGTCCTCTTCCCGGTCATCAACGTCACCTTCGTGACGATCCTCGGCTCGGTGCTGCTGATCGGAGGGTTCTGCGTGATGCGGGGCTGGATGTCGGTCGGGCAGCTGACCACGGGCGCGCTCCTCGCGCAGATGCTGGTCGATCCGATCGGTCTGATCCTGCGCTGGTACGACGAGTTGCAGGTCGCCCAGGTCTCGCTCGGCCGCCTGGTGGGCGTGCGGGAGATCGAACCGGACGCCGGGGACGCGAAGGTGGCGCCCGAGGGCCGGGACGTGCGGGCCCAAGAGGTCCACTTCGGCTACCGGGAGGGGGTGGACGTCCTGCACCAGGTGTCGATGTCCGTGCCACCGGGCACCCGGATGGCGCTGGTCGGCCCCTCGGGCGCGGGCAAGTCCACCCTGGGACGGCTGCTCGCCGGCATCTACGCGCCCCGGACGGGCGAGGTCACCCTCGGCGGGGCGCGGCTGTCACGGATGCCCGCGGAGCGGGTGCGCGAGCACGTGGCCCTGGTCAACCAGGAGCACCACGTGTTCGTGGGCACGCTGCGGGACAACCTCCGCCTCGCGCGGACGGACGCCGGGGACACCGAGCTGTGGGCGTCGCTGGCCGCGGTCGACGCCGACGGCTGGGCCCGGGCCATGGAGGCAGGCCTGGACACCGAGGTCGGTTCCGGCGGCACGGCACTGACCCCGGCGCAGGCGCAGCAGATCGCGCTGGCCCGGCTGGTGCTGGCCGATCCGCACACGCTGGTGCTGGACGAGGCCACCTCGCTGCTGGACCCGCGCGCGGCACGGCACTTGGAGCGCTCGCTGGCCCGGGTACTGGACGGCCGTACGGTGATCGCCATCGCCCACCGGCTGCACACCGCGCACGACGCGGATGTGATCGCGGTGGTCGAGCGCGGCCGGATCAGCGAACTCGGCTCGCACGACGAGCTGGTCGCGGCCGACGGGGCGTACGCGGCCCTGTGGCGCTCCTGGCACGGCTGAGCCGGGGCCAGGACGCCCGGGGGCTGGGCGGGGCGGGGGTGCGTGCCCTCCCCGCCCGGTGGCTCCGACGTGTGTCAGATGAAGCCGAGGGCCGAGGCTCCGCCGAATCCGCCCAGCAGGATGAAGACCGGCATCAGGACCTTCAGCTCCACCCAGCTGCCTGCCCTGAAGCGCAGCGCCTTCGGCGGGCCGATCGGGTACCAGCGCTTGCCGGCGATCGGCAGGGGCCACAGGACGGGGCAGCCGGAGACGGTGAGCGCGTCGCCGATGTCGTGGACCAGCGCCCCCAGCACGATCGGCAGACCGAGCCAGAGGTACTCCTGGCCCGTCCCGCTGAAGAGCCAGTTCGCACCGTTGCCGGGCTGGTCGAGCACCCCGGCCAGGATCCAGGCGCTGGTCGCGCCGAGCAGCCAGACCAGGACATCGCTGGACATCCGGGCGGCCCGCCACAGCAGCCCCTCGACCGCCAGCACCAGGTGCACGAAGAGCAGGGCGAGCACACCCCAGCGGTCGGCGGTCACGGCGAGCAGGGAGGCCCCGCCGCCGATCAGCACGGCCCAGAGCCAGGTGTGCGTCAGGGTGCGGTGACCGCCGGTGCGGCGGGCGTCCTTCTTGGAGCGGGTGCCCTTGTAGACGGCGTAGGAGATCTTGTCGACCACCTCGCACACGCCTTTGGAGAGCGGGCCGAAGGCGCGCGAGATCGTCGCCGACTTGTGATCGAGGTCGGGGGCGAGGGCGGCCCCGGCGCAGATCAGCGCGCCGACGACGAGGACCGGCCAGGGCATGGGGTGGCCGGCGGCCGCGGTGGCCGCGCCCACCCCCAGCCAGGCCGCTGCCCCGGACAGTGAGTGCGCCGGACCCATCATGGTCGTTTCCCGCCCCGCTGGTGTGTGGTCGGGCCCGGTCGACTGTTTCGTTCGGGCCGCATCGACGGCACAGCGTACCGTCGGTGATCTTCGTTCCGTCCGCCGGTTCCCTGATCCGGGGGGAAGCCAGGCAAGATGGGGGGTGTGACCCTCATTGATCAGCTCCCGCCGAACGCCGACCCCGACGCACTCTTCGAGGCTTTCTCCTCGTGGGCGGAGGACCAGGGCATCACCCTGTACCCGGCTCAGGAGGAGGCGCTGATCGAGGTCGTCTCCGGGGCGAACGTCATCCTGTCCACCCCGACCGGCTCCGGCAAGAGCCTGGTCGCGGCCGGGGCACACTTCACCGCCCTGGCCCAGGACAAGGTCACCTTCTACACCGCTCCGATCAAGGCGCTGGTGTCGGAGAAGTTCTTCGACCTGTGCAAGCTCTTCGGCACCGAGAACGTCGGCATGCTGACCGGCGACGCCTCCGTGAACGCGGACGCTCCGGTGATCTGCTGCACCGCCGAGGTGCTGGCCTCCATCGCCCTGCGCGATGGCAAGCACGCCGACATCGGCCAGGTCGTGATGGACGAGTTCCACTTCTATGCCGAGCCGGACCGCGGCTGGGCCTGGCAGATCCCGCTGCTGGAGCTGCCGCAGGCGCAGTTCGTCCTGATGTCGGCGACCCTCGGCGACATGAAGCGGTTCGAGGAGGACCTGACCCGGCGCACCGGCCGGCCCACCTCGGTGGTCCGCTCGGCGAACCGGCCCGTCCCGCTCTCGTACGAGTACGTCACCACGCCGATCACCGACACGATCACCGAGCTGCTGGAGACCCGGCAGGCTCCCGTCTACATCGTGCACTTCACCCAGGCCCAGGCGGTCGAGCGGGCACAGTCGCTCATGAGCATCAACATGTGCACGCGCGAGGAGAAGGACAAGATCGCGGACCTCATCGGCAACTTCCGCTTCACCACCAAGTTCGGCCAGAACCTCTCCCGTTACGTCCGGCACGGCATCGGCGTGCACCACGCGGGCATGCTGCCCAAATACCGCCGCCTCGTCGAGAAGCTCGCCCAGGCCGGTCTGCTGAAGGTCATCTGCGGTACGGACACCCTCGGGGTCGGCGTCAACGTCCCGATCCGCACGGTGCTGTTCACGGCGCTCACCAAGTACGACGGCAACCGGGTCCGCACCCTGCGCGCCCGCGAGTTCCACCAGATCGCGGGACGCGCCGGCCGGGCCGGCTTCGACACGGCGGGCTACGTGGTCGCCCAGGCCCCCGAGCACGTCATCGAGAACGAGAAGGCTCTCGCGAAGGCGGGCGACGACCCGAAGAAGCGCCGCAAGGTGGTGCGCAAGAAGGCTCCCGAGGGCTTCGTCGCCTGGTCGGACACCACCTTCGAGAAGCTCATCGCCGCCGACCCGGAGGCGCTCACCTCGCGCTTCAAGGTCACCAACATCATGCTGCTGTCGGTCATCGCCCGGCCGGGCGATGCCTTCCGGGCGATGCGCCACCTGCTGGAGGACAACCACGAGCCCCGCAAGGCCCAGTTGCGGCACATCCGCCGGGCCATCGCGATCTACCGCTCGCTCCTGGACGGTGGTGTGGTCGAGAAGCTCGACACCCCGGACGCGGAGGGCCGCACCATCCGGCTCACCGTCGACCTCCAGCAGGACTTCGCGCTCAACCAGCCGCTGTCCACCTTCGCCCTGGCCTCCTTCGACCTGCTGGACCCGGAGTCCCCCTCCTACGCGCTGGACATGGTCTCCGTCGTGGAGTCCACGCTGGACGACCCGCGGCAGATCCTCGCCGCCCAGCAGAACAAGGAACGCGGTATCCAGATCGGCCAGATGAAGGCCGACGGGATCGAGTACGAGGAGCGGATGGAGCGGCTCCAGGACGTCACCTATCCGAAGCCGCTCGAAGAGTTGCTCTCGCACGCCTACGACGTGTACGCCAAGAGCCACCCGTGGGTGCGTGACCACCCGGTCTCGCCGAAGTCGATCATCCGCGACATGTACGAACGCGCGATGACCTTCACCGAGTTCACCTCCTTCTACGAGCTGGCCCGCACCGAGGGCATCGTGCTGCGCTACCTGGCGAGCGCGTTCAAGGCGCTGGACCACACCATCCCGGACGACCTCAAGTCCGAGGACCTCCAGGACCTGATCGCCTGGCTCGGCGAGCTGGTCCGCCAAGTCGACTCCAGTCTGCTGGACGAGTGGGAGCAGCTGGCGAACCCGGAGGTGGAGACGGCGGAGCAGGCCCAGGAGAAGGCCGACCAGGTCAAGCCGGTCACCGCGAACTCGCGTGCCTTCCGCGTCCTGGTCCGCAACGCCATGTTCCGCCGGGTGGAGCTGGCGGCCCTCGACCACGTCAACGTACTGGGCGAGCTGGACTCCGAGTCCGGCTGGGACGCGGATGCCTGGGGTGAGGCCCTGGACGGGTACTGGGACGAGTACGACGACCTGGGCACCGGCCCCGACGCGCGCGGCCCGAAGCTGCTGCAGATCGAGGAGGACCCGGCACACGGCCTGTGGCGGGTCCGCCAGACCTTCGCGGACCCCAACGGGGACCATGGCTGGGGCATCAGCGCCGAGGTCGACCTGGCCGCCTCCGACGAGGAGGGCCGGGCCGTCATCCGGGTCACCTCGGTCGGTGAGCTCGGAGCGCTCTGACCGTCCGCCGCATCCCGCCGAACCCGCCCGCCTCACCGGACCCGCCGGACCCGCCGGACCCGACAGTGGAGATCCTCTGATGACGAACCCCGCCGAGAGACTGGTCGATCTGCTCGATCTCGAGCAGATCGAGGTCAACATCTTCCGCGGTGCCAGCCCGCAGGAGTCCCTCCAGCGCGTCTTCGGCGGACAGGTCGCCGGCCAGGCACTGGTGGCCGCCGGGCGCACCGTCGAGAGCGACCGCCCGGTCCACTCGCTGCACGCGTACTTCCTGCGCCCCGGCATCCCCGGGGTGCCGATCGTGTACCAGGTGGAGCGGGTGCGCGACGGGCGGTCCTTCACCACGCGCCGGGTCACCGCGGTCCAGCAAGGCAAGACGATCTTCAATCTCACCGCCTCCTTCCATCACCCGGAGGAGGGCGGCATCGAGCACCAGCTGCCTCCTCACCACGTTCCTCATCCGGACACACTCCCCAAGCTCGCGGACGAGATCCGCGAGCACCTCGGTGCACTGCCGGAGGCACTGGAGCGGATGGCCCGCCGCCAGCCCTTCGACATCCGGTACGTCCATCGGCTCCGCTGGACTCCCGAGGAGCTCAAGGGATCGGATCCCCGCAGCGCGGTGTGGATGCGCGCGGTCGGACCGCTGGGCGACGACCCCCTCATCCACACCTGCGCCCTCACCTACGCAAGTGACATGACCCTCCTCGACGCTGTGCGCATCCCGGTGGAACCCTTGTGGGGCATGCGCGGTTTCGACATGGCCTCGCTGGACCACGCCATGTGGTTCCACCGGCCCTTCCGTGCGGACGAGTGGTTCCTGTACGACCAGGAGTCGCCCATCGCGCACGGCGGCCGTGGGCTGGCCCGGGGCCGCATCTACGACGTGGAGGGAAGGCTGCTGGTGTCCGTGGTCCAGGAGGGCCTCTTCCGTCCGTACCCCGCCGAGCCGCCCCGGCCGGCCCAGCCTGCCCCGGAGAACTGAGCACACTCATGCCCACCCCTGCCGTCCCCTGCCCCTGCGGGCTGCCCGCCACCTACCAGGAGTGCTGCGGCCCCTTCCACTCCGGTGCTCGCTCGGCGCCCACCGCCGAGCAGCTGATGCGTTCCCGGTTCAGCGCCTTCGCCGTCGGCGACACCGCGTACCTGCTGCGCTCCTGGCACCCCGCCACCCGTCCGGACCGCCTCGACCTGGATCCCGAACAGCGCTGGGAGAGGCTGGAGATCCTCGCCACCGAGCGCGGCGGGATGTTCGAGACGGAGGGCTCGGTGGAGTTCCGCGCGCACTACCGCGAGGGCCGGCACACCGGCTCGCTGCACGAGCACAGCAGCTTCTCCCGGGAGGCCGGGGCCTGGGTCTACGTCGGCCCCCTCTCCGCCGTCGACTTCGACTGACCCCGCGCGCCCGCCAGGGCGAAGTCCAGGCTGGTGCGGTACCAGTGGATCTCGTCCGGCGGCCCGGCCTTCAGCAGACCCGTCGCCACCGCGGCTGCCGCCGGAACCTGTGGGTGCCCGTACGGCGGGGGCGGGCCGAGGGCGGCCAGGATGATCCGCTCCGCCGGGTCGGGCACCGCCTCCAGCAGTTCGTCCTCGGGGAGCACCGAAGCCAGGACGGCAGCGCGCTCCCATGGGTCGGCGGCCCGTCTCAGCAGCAGCCCGACGTGCCGCCCGCGCCACTTGCGCGGGCGCAGATCCGTCTTGGCCGCCATCAGCTCCCGGTCCGCCGGGGGCGCGATCCCGCGCAGCATTCCGGGCTCCCGCCCGGCGAAGCTCCGTAGCTCCCCGGTCAGATAGAGCCACACCACGGCCCGGTACCGGTTGATCCGGTAGCCGACCGGGGCCACGTGCCCGCAGCGCGCGAGCCGCGTGAAGCGGCTCGGGCCGACACCCACCACCTCGGCCGCGGCCTCCGCCCCTGCCACCGTCTCGACCTGCTCGCGCAGCCCACCCGGCCGGCCCGCCGCCGACCTGACCCGGTCCAGCTCGGCCCGTGCGTAGCGCGCGGCGCCGCCGAGCGTGCGCGGCCCGGCCCGCACGATCCCCAGCTGGACGGCCCTGGCGAACTCGCTGCGGCTCAGCCCCAGTTCATTGGCGGCCTGGACGCCACCCACGAGCACGTCCGCAGCGCCGTCGGCCACATCGTCCCGAAGTGCGGTCCTCACCTGCGTCATTACGTCCTCCCCCACGAGCGATGATTACTCTGTGTGAAGACCGTAACTCAGCGCGATGACACCCCGCGAGGCCTGTGGACAACTCCCTCAGCGGCGCCGGACTCGGCTCGGCTCAGCCGCCGGTGATGCGCCGCTCCGCGACGCCCAGGTGCTCGCCCACCCGGTTGACCAGCAGCGTCATCTCGTACGCGACCTGGCCGATGTCCGACTCGGCGGCACTCAGCACGCACAGACTGCTGCCCGCGCCCGCCGCCATGACGAAAAGCGCTCCCTCGTCGTACTCGATCATCGTCTGCCGCACCTCGCCGGCCCGGAAGTGGCGGCCGGACCCCTTGGCAAGGCTCTGCAGGCCGGCCGCGACGGCCGCCAGGTGTTCCGCGTCCTCCCGCGCCAGCCCCGCGCTCGCCCCCGTGACCAGGCCGTCGTTGGACAGCACCACGGCGTGCCTCACCTGCTGGACCCTGCGCGTCAGGTCGTCCAGCAGCCAGTCCAGTTGCTTGTCCAGTGCCATTCCCGGCCCCTCCCCGTTGACGTCGGCCACCTGGCCGCGCCCCACCCCGCGTACTCGTGCCGCAAGCCTTCCCCACCAGCGCCTTTCGGGCAAGGAGGATGTCCCCATGGCGAAGAAGATGACTCAAGAGGAATGGCGGGCATTCGTCTCGCACTCCACCCGCACCGGAAAGCTCTCCACCGTGCGCGAGGACGGAAGGCCGCACATCGCCCCCATCTGGTTCGTGCTCGACGGCGATTCTTTCGTTTTCAACACCGGAAAGGACACCGTCAAGGGACGCAACCTGGCTCGCGACGGCCGGGTCGCGCTCTGCGTGGACGACGACCGGCCGCCCTTCTCCTTCGTCGTCCTGGAGGGCCGCGCCGAGATCAGCGGGTACACCGACGACGCGGACGAACTCCTCACATGGGCCACCCGGATCGGCGCCCGTTACATGGGCGAGGAGCAGGCCGAATCCATCGGACGCCGCAACGCCGTCCCGACCGAACTGCTCGTCAGGGTGCCGATCGACAAGGTGATCGCCCTCGCCGGGATCGCCGACTGACCGGCTCCCGTCCCCTGCCCCTGCCCCCTGACCACCCCTGACGCCCGATCCCGCGCGCCGACCGGCCGGTTCACACGGAATCGGCCTGCGGCTCCACCGAGTCCAGCAGCCGGGCGGTGTGCACCCGCCCGGCGTACTCGACCAGCCTGATCAGTACTTCCTTCCCCGAGTCCCGGTCCCGCGCGTCACACAACACCACCGGCGTCCCCTGCTCCAGGTCCAGGGCCCGTGACACGTCGTGCGCCCCGAACTGCCGTGCGTCCGTGAAGCAGTTGACGGCCACCACGAACGGGATGCGCCGGTGCTCGAAGTAGTCCACCGCCGGGAAGCAGTCCTCCAGCCGCCGCGTGTCGGCGAGGACCACCGCGCCCAGCGCGCCCTGCGACAGCTCGTCCCACAGGAACCAGAACCGGTCCTGCCCCGGCGTGCCGAACAGGTACAGGGACAGCCCGGACCGGATGGTGATCCGCCCGAAGTCCATGGCCACGGTCGTGGTCGTCTTCTGGTCCACGCCTCCCGTGTCGTCGACCAGTTCACCCGCCTCGCTCAGCGCCTCCTCCGTCCGCAGCGGGCGGATCTCGCTGACCGCGCCCACCAGCGTGGTCTTGCCCACCCCGAAGCCGCCCGCCACCAGGATCTTCAGCGCGAGTGCGGCCAGTTCGGGGTCCTCCCCGGGATCGGGGTCCACGCCCGCGGCCGGTCCGGCAGATCGGTCGTCATGCTGTCCCATCAAAGCGCTCTCAATCCCTCGATGACTTCACGCAGAATCCGCTCGTCCGGCAGTTGTGCGGGCGGTACCGGCCGGCTGACCTTGACGTGCCCGCCCTCCAGCAGGTCCCCGAGGAGCACCCGCACCACCCCCACCGGCAGGTCGGCGTCGGCGGCGAGTTCGGCCACCGACTGGGTCTCGGACCGGCAGAGTCCGAGCAGTGCCCGGTGCTCTGGGCCCAGCAGGCACTCCGCCGCCTCGTCCGTCCCCACCGGATCGACCACGACCAGCGCGATCAGGTCGAAACGGACTCCGTGGGGTCCCGGCTTCGTACGCCCGCCGGTCATGGCGTACGGACGGACGAGCGGGCCCGCGTCGGCGTCGTACCACTGGCCGTTCATGTGCCGGACCGCCGCCCTCAGCCCGCGGCCGGCGGGCGCGCCGCGAACCGGGGCGGGGTGTAGAGGTGCTCGCCGACCCGCTTCACCAGCCGGGCCATCTCGTAGGCGATCAGGCCGATGTCGGCGCCGGCGGCGCTGAGCACGGCCAGACAGGAACCGTCGCCGGCCGCCGCGACGAAGAGGAAGCCCTCGTCCATCTCGACCATCGTCTGGCGCACGCCCCCGGCGTGGAAGTGCCGGCCCGCGCCCTTGGCCAGGCTGTGGAAGCCGGAGGCCACCGCGGCCAGGTGCTCGGCGTCCTCCCGGCTGAGCGCGCTGGAGGCGCCGACCGCCAGGCCGTCGTTGGAGAGGACCACGGCGTGCCGGACCTCGCGGACCCGGAGCACCAGGTCGTCGAGCAGCCAGTCCAGTTCGCCGGACCTGCGGCCACCACCGAGGTCGATCCTTTGATGTTCGATCATCACACTTCTCCTTCGCTGCCTGCGTGAGGGGACTTCTCCTGTGCCCCGCGGACCCAGCCGGCCCGGTAGGCCGCCATCCGGTCCCGGGCCTGCTCCGGGGTGCGGCCCGGCGGCTCCTCGGAAAGGCCGGCCGCGGCGGGGGCCTCGGGGACGGGGGCCTCCCGAAGCTGCGGAACGAGGCTGGCCTGGCGCACCCGGCGCGGCAGTTCC
>NZ_JBSGZP010000077.1:0-17038 GCF_053611065.1 Streptomyces sp. NPDC054840 | reverse complement strand
CTGTTGCCCACCCGAGACGTGAACACCCGTCGTCCACACCAGGAGCTTGTCAATGAACCTCAACCGCATCGCAGGAGCCCTCATGGGCCTCACCCTCAGCGCCACCTTCCTCCTCGGCGCCTCCGCACCGGCATCCGCGGCGGCACCAGGATGCAAGGGAAGTTCATGCACCGGGAAGAACCCCCACGCCCAGCGCTGCGACCGGGACGCGAAGACCATCGCCGTCGCGCACAACCCGGACGGCCCCTCCGCCTACCTGCGCTACTCGGCGGCGTGCACCGCAGCCTGGGTGATCAGCGACAAGGGCGACGGCTCATGGCGGTTCAAGCTCGACGTCAAGCGCAGCTCGCCGTACGTCGAGCACGCCTCGCCGCATTTCAACGCGTACACCGCCATGGTCAACGCCCACAAGGCCTACCGGGCCTGCTACGAGGCGTACACCGGCCGCCCGAACGACTGGGAATGCACAGGCTGGCACTGACCCAGCGCCTTCGCCGGGCGGGCCAGCTCACGATTGACAGCCGCCCCAGGGGCGCGGATTCGTCACGCGCGTCCTGGGAGCGGCGGTGGGACTTCCTGTAGAGCTCGCCGACGCCGTTTCAGCGTGGCTGCGGCCACTGGGACGTGGAACACGCGGCCGGCGTCCTCCCAGTGCCTGGGACGCCGCTGTCGGCGGCTGGCCGGGAGATTCCTCCCACCCCTTCGGGTTGGACCGGGTACTCGGTCTGTAGTCCTTCCCGTCCTTCGAAGCTCAGGGTGCAGCCGGTGGCTGCACCCGGGGCCGGAGTCGCTGCAACGACATCCGACCTATTTCCCCTGTTGGTGTCGAGTGGCAACGGCCCGGGGAGACCGCGTCTGAGAGGTCCGCCCCATGAAGGCGGACATGTTCGCCACGTCCCGGACAATGCCTGACCTGCAGGCATGCGGACATGGCTCCGGAGTCATCCCGGATAGACCGGCGTGGTGAGAGACCGCGTCGGGCAGTTCTCCCTGTGAGGGCAGGCGTCGTTCCCCGCATACCAGATGTGCCTGACGTGCAGGCATATGGCTCCGGGAATCATCCGGGAGCTGGGCGAAGTAACCCGTGCCACAACGGCGTGGCCGATGCCCAGGGCGGCGCGAAGGTACCCACGGGCGGCGCGGAGGTCCTCACGTGCATGTAGCCGGCGCAGAGCAAGACGAGGGACCGCATCAGTGGCCATGGATTGATCCAGGTCATGACGTGCATCGCCTTCACTCCCTCCGTGGGGGCCCGGTCGGTTCCGGGCTCACGGACCGAAGATGCGCGTTCCAGGCCGACGGGACAAGGCCTCTTGGCCGCCGAACGTGGGACACGGCGGCACAACGCGTCAGCGCGGCCTGAGCGGCGGTGCCGGTGACCTGCGGAAGTAATGCTGATGCCATCTCAACTTCCAGTGGGACAGAGTGAAACGGGGCTCCGGGAGGCTGTAGACGGACATAAAGGGGTCCTGAAGGCTGTGGGAAGGTCTACGACCCTTGGCCCTGCAAGGCCATCGGTCGCTGGTGGACCTGTCGAGTGGCAACGAGACCCCTTCAGGAGAATCAGTTGAAGAAGAAGACCGCGCCCGCAGCCGCGTGCGTGGAGGCTCCGACGACGAGCACCGGAACCCTGGTTCCGGTGCCCGCCACGATCATCGTGGTCGTCGTCATCCTCCTCACCGCCGCACTCACCATCTACGGGATGCCGGTGGACACCGTCATCACCGTCCTCGCCGTCGGCGGCCTGCTCGGTATCGAGCTGATCCGCCGACTGGTCGACACGCTCACCACCCGCCGCCAGGCCTTCTAGGAGACCGCGGTGGGGCGCGCGAAAAGCGCCCTGGCTGAGCACACCGCCCGAGGCCTGGCGCAGTGGCTGCTGTCACTGCGCCAGGCCTCCGGCCTCACCATCAGCCAGGTGGCGATCCAAACCGAACTGGTGGGCCTGCCCACCTCCCGCAGCACCCTGTACCGGGCCGAGCTGGTCCCCGCTCCCGGGCAGCGGCCCAGCGTCCCGGCGTGGCCTGTCGTCGAGGCCTACACCAAGGCGTGCGGCGGCAGCATCACCGAGGCGAGGCGGCTGTGGACGAAGGCCGTCGGCGTCTGGGCCCCCGGCAAGACCGGCTCCGTACCGCGGCGGCCGGCAATGGCGCCCCAGTACATCTCCGAGCCCGCCGACCTGCTCACCAGTCTGCCGGGTATCCGTGCCGGTTTTGATGTCGGTGTGGTGCCGCAGGATCTTCGCCGCCTGGACCGGGGGTGGGAAGGCCAGGCCCAGATCGGTGACCGTAAGCGTGCGGACCGAGCGTGTTTCGCGCCGTCCATGCCCGGCCTCGCGGTCGTAGCGGCGGAAGGTCACTTCTTTCCATGGCAGTGCACGTAGCGCGGCGGCCAGACCCGGCTGGTTTCCCTTGACGATAAGCAGGTAGTGCGCCTTCTTTGCCTCCACCAGCCACTTCGCGTGTTCGCGGTGCGTCTGCAGGGCGTCGGCGGTGACGACCACGCCGCTCAGGTCGAACGGTGCCAGCAGGCGTGTAAAGCCAGTGACCTCGGTGGTCTTGTCCGGTACCCGCAGCTGGCTGACGGTGCGTCCACCGGGTACGACGGCCGACAGCAGGTGGGCGGCCGGAGCGGTATCAGTGCGCGAGCCGCGCGCGGTCTTGCCGTCCACCGCAACTGATGCGGCCCCCGCAGGGTCGCATCCGAGCAGGTCGGCCAGGGCGCCGGGGGCATACCAGGGTCAGCACGCGGCGGAGAGTGGAGATGCAGGGGGCGCGACGCACCGCGAACGGCCCGCCCGGACGGATACCGAGGCCCTCGAGGGTGTCCCGGGGGAGCGTGGCGGGCCCACTGGCCGACGGCCAGGTAGGAGCGGGCGTCGGCCAGGACCGCGCTGGCCGCGGTGAGCAGGACGGAGACCACGATGTGGCGCCGTCCGCGTCGATCACGGGGGTCGGCCAGATGACAGAGCCGCTCAGCAGGTTCGGGGATGGCGCGGTGTTGACGGGACGGCGTCTTGGTCAGGCAGACGGTGGCAGACTGACGACACATCGAGCTCCGGTTGTACAGGGCGACTTGGGAAGGTCACCCCTTCAACCGGAGCCTCTTTGCCTGCGTAGCGGCCGTCTCCCGCATCGTCATACGTCCGTGACCAGCCGCTTCTCGTCAAGACCGCGACTTTGAATCAGCCCTGACCCCGGCGGCCGGGCGCCCCATTGCGGGGGCTACCAAGAAGGTATTGGGGGGCTGGTGGCGACCTGGCTGGCTGTTAGCCGAAGCAGCCGGGTACCGGGTCGCCGGGGGTGCAGTTGGCGGGGTCATTGTCGACGATGTTGACGTTGCCGTAGGTGAGGATGGTTGAGCCGTAGTTGAAGAGGCCGCCGGGGGCTGCGTCGGAGGAGTTGTGGGTCACGTCGGTGTCCGTGAGGGTGGTGGTGTAACCGTTCGTGATGTAGATTCCGCCAGCGCCCTGTCCCTCGGAGGGGGCGCGGTTGCGGGTGATCTCGCTGCGGCGGATGGAGACGTCGTCGCCGATGTAGATGCCGCCGCCGACGCCGTAGTGGGCGACGTTTTCGCGGATCTTGGAATCCTCGACCACTGCCGGGTAGTCGAGGTACAGGCCGCCGCCGTTGTAGGAGGTGTTGTACTCGACAACACTCCGGCGCAGGTAGAACGAGCCGCCGCTGTGGTAGACGCCGCCACCACGGTCCGCGTTTGCTTGGTTGGACGTGATGAGGCTCTTGTCGACGTCCATGACGCCACTGCCGTTGTAGACGCCGCCGCCGTAGTAGGCGGTGTTGTGGCTGATCTCGCTCTTGCTGACGGAGGTGCTTCCGCCGTGGTTGTCGATGGCGCCGTAGCCGTCGTCGGGGTCGGAGGCGTTGTTGGTGATCTTCGAGGTGGTGATGGTCACCTTGCCCTCGTCGTTGAAGATGGCGCCGCCGTCATCGGCATTGTTGTTGCTGAAGGTGCTGCGACGGATACTGGTGACACCCTGGTTGTAGATCGCACCACCGTCGTAGGACTGGGGGTCATCTGGGGAGTTGCCGTCGAGGGTGACGCACTCCAAGTCGAGCCGGCCCGCTTCCTGGACAAGGATCGCGCCGCCGTTGCCGCGGTCGTCCCCCTCATCGTCCGCCCTGCCGCGGGTGATGGTGAGGTCGCGCAGGCTGAGGTCGCCGCCGGTTTCGACCTCGAAGATACGGAAGGGGTCGGCGGCGGGGGCGCGGGTGATGGTGGCACCGTTGCCGTAGATCGTCAGGGGCTGGACGACCACGGGCAGTCCGACGCCGTCCTCACTGGTCGTCAGGATGTAGGTGCATCCCTTCGCCAGACTCAGGACGCCCCCGCCCTCTTCGTTCGCATCAGTGATCGCAGCGATCAGCGCATTGGGATCACACTCCACCGGCGTGTCCTGCTCCCCACCCCCGTGACCACCATGCCACCCCGGGTTGCCTGTACCCTCCGCCCAGCCACCCATGCCGGCCTCTTCCTTACCGGCCTCTGTGGCCTCAGGCCGCGAGTCGCCCTCTTCGCCTCCACGCGGAGCGGGGGCAGGAGCCAGATGCGCCGCTTTGCCCGTGTCCACGGCGTCAGCGGCCGTGGCCGTCGCAGCGCCGGTGGTACCACCGACCGCGGTGGCGAAACCAGCAGCCATCAAAACCGCCAGCCGCCAGTGACGACTCAACCCCACCGACCGTGAACCGCGCCGCTTGCCCAAGCCCTCTGATCCAAACATCTGACGCACTCTCTCCTCGAGGTGACCGCCTGCCATCTCCCCGCTCACCACGGGAAGTGAGCCACATAGGAACACGCAAACCTATCTCATTCGGGCAAATAGGATTCACTGGGGGTGTCGGGTCGGCCGGGGGAAGTCATCGCCCTGCGGCTGGCGAAGTGCCACCGAACTCGGCCCCGTTCACCGCACGCCCTACTGAGCTTTTCGGGTTGCCGCTGAGGTTGGGGTGGGGTGACAGCGGGAGCTGGCGGTGCATTGCCGTCCTCATGCGCTATGCGGATGGCGGCGGTCTGACCGCCGCGGGGCGGGCGAAGCGTGAGTCGGTGCGCTTCAGGCCGCTGAGATGCTCGGCAGCCCCACCGTCCCGCCACAGCTGATGCCACCGATACGCCGAATTCCGGCTCACCCGCAGCCGCTGAGCGACCTCCGGCGGCTTGCCCCCCTGCGCGAACAGCTCGGTCGACGCGTCGGAGACCCGGCAACTGCGGGCATCACCAGCCAGAACTGCCGCTCGGAGACGAGGTGCCGGCGGCAGACTTGAGTGTCTCCGGCAAGGGAATCAGGTCTGCCCCATGATCACTCCGCGTGATCATGGGGCAGATTGAGTGGGGGGTCAGCTGACTTGGAAGGCGCCTTCCTCGGCCTCCTCGAAGAGCTTCACGACCTTTTCCCTGACCAGCAGCACGCCGTCGTGCGCGGTGATGAACTGATCCTTCAACCAGCGCTCACGATCCATCCCGCGACGCTCTACGAGCGAGGCAACGGCCAGGGCCGCGGTCCAGCCGATGACTTGATTTCTGAGGACTCTTACCGCGGCGGTGAACTCGGAGGCGGCCGACTCCTTCGTGACTCCTCCCTTGGCCAGCCGCACATCGATTCGGTTCAGCTCGTCGCGGGCGAGCCGAGCGGCGACGGCAGGGTGTACCCGTTCACCGGGTGGAGCGGGGCACTGGTCAGGGCGATCAGCGATGCCCTTCATGAGGGCATTCAGCCGCACGATTTCGAGCTGGACAGCGTCCAGGGCCTCCTGCAAGGCCCCGCTGGGCACGCTCCTCCATACGAAACGGATCTGCTCCACCCCCGGCACAGGTACTTGGGTGGGCAATGAGAGTTCGACCGGTGGTTCCCTTGCGCCCACTCCGTGACGCGGCGGTGCAACGAGAGTGCGGTGGCGCGCCTGAGACCGAACGGGATGTCCAGAGCTGAACCGACAGCCGCAAGAAGGTTGCTCTGGTGCTGGTCAAGGAGTGCGTCAAGCATGTTTTCGGTCTCGGCGTCGAAGTCTTCGTACTCGTCATTCACCGGACTCCGCCTCCTTCTTCAGCCCGAGGCTGGTGATCAGCGCTGCCGCGCTCGCGTGTATGCCTGCCGTACCGCTGCGGGGCTCTTTCCCAGGGCCTGGGCTGTCTGCTCGTGGTTGAAGCCGTCGAGCTTCCAGGCCATAGCCTCCCGCTCAGCCGGCGCCAGCTGTCCGAGGGCGTCGAGAACGGACCTCTGCTGTTCGGTGAGCAGGACCAGATCTACCGGGCACGTGCCGCCTGGACGGTCCGGGACCGGATCCATCGGCTGCGTCCGGATCGTGGTTTGCCGCAAGTACTTCCGGTAGGCGACCGTGCGGAGCCATGCCCTGGGGTGTTCGAGCTCCCGCCACTTGTCCGGGAGCAACGTAAGGAATGCCTCGTGAGCGGCGTCAGCCGCTTCGTACACGCTGGCTCCCAGGTTCACGAGGAACACGGTCACCTCGGGCATCTCGCGGCGGTAGAAGGCGTCGAACTCATTCTGAACCTGTTGCTCGGGCTGTGGGGGAGGCCGAAGAGCGGGGACCACCTTGGCCGCGGGGGCCGCTGGTACCTCGGTCACGAGCCCCCCGTCCCGCCGTGGTCGCTCACGCCGACCAGAATCTCGACGGAGCGCTCGGGTGACTTCTCCGACAGTCGGCTCCCGGGCGGCAGCGACCTCACCCGCTCCGAAAGCCCCTGCTGAGCAAGCTCAGCCCGGCGCACCTCACCCCTGTCCCGAGCCGCCTTGTACGCCAGTCTTGCAAAGAGCCCAAGGAGTGAGATCACCCCCGCCACGATCATCGTCATCAACGTCGGATCCACGATCCACCCCTCGACCTTCGCGGTGCGCTGCGCCCCGCGTCTGGGTCTTAAAGCATCGAGCGCCCCCGAGTGTGACATCCCCACGTAAGAATCTTTTCGACGTCGAACCGGGGCTTGCTCATCCGGCGATACACGACCTCCGCGTCCACTACGGGTCCGATCTTGCACCTCAGCCACAGAAGGCCCCCACCCGATGCGGGCGACCGAGATCCGGCGCACGGGAGCTCGTGGAGTCGGGAAGTTCAGCCCCGCTGGATTCCATACGTGTCGTGGAGGAGGCCTCGTTTGGCGTCTTGCGTTTGCACCACGAGCTTCGACCCGCGCCACTCCACGGCCAGGTACCAGTTGTTCGGTGCCAGCTTGGCCACCGGGGTCGGGCCACCGTCCTCGGGCATCAGGACCGTCGGGTTCGGGACAGCCATCCAAAAGGGCGGTGAGAACTCCCACTTCCTCTTGCCCGTAAAGACCCAACTATGCCTATCTCGGGCTTTCTCCTTCCAGGCCGGCGACAGGAGTTTGGCGTCGATGTAGATGGTGTCGAGAGCGTCGTCGAACGGAGCATCGTCGATTACGGCCTGCGCCACGTCTCTGAGGGCCCTCATCCGGATGGCTTCTGCTTCCGCGTGTGCTGCGGCGCGTATGCGGTCAGCCTCTACGTGCGCTGCAGTGCGGACGTCCTCTGCCTCTCGGAGGGCCTGATCCATGAGCTCGTGGGCGGAGTTCCGTACACGCTTCCAGGGCGCTTGGGCCTGGCGCTGCAGGAACTTGACCTCTACCCAGCGGTCGCGCCACTGGGGGATGAGCGTCGCCTGAGCCGGGGAATGTGCGGCGGCCTGTGTTCCTGGTTGCTGGGGGATCGGGTTGCACACGACGCGTACGAATTCCAGCAGCGCCTCGCAGGAGGGGAGCCGCTTTCCCGAGAGTGCTTCGTTCACGCCGGCCTTGGTCAGCTTCGGCCGTAAGGAGGCCTTGACGAGCTGGGAGTAGGAGGGGGCACCGAACTGGATGTGGAACCGGGTCAGGTCGATCGCGAAGGTACGCAGCGCCTCGTCGTAGGCGCGGATGGCCTCGGCGTCGTCCGGGTGCGTCTCGACACTGCCCTGCGTCACGGCCCCTCCTGGCATTGCGTTACAGCGTGACAGCCCACGGTAGGGCAGTTATGGCTGAACGTATGCGGATTTGACTGAACGTTCCTGAACGGCGTAGCCGTTTGACGACACGCGTGTCTGTTCCGCCTGCGACCTGCAACGTCCGAGTGTTTTCGGGGTCATCTGGATCACTGGGATTCCGTGGGTCCGGGGCGGTCTGCTGCTTGCATGACTACATGTGAAGCAGCAGCTCAAGCCCCCCTGCAGGTCGGCTCGGTAACCGTGCTGACGCCTGGACAGGTGGATGCCGTGGTGTCCTTTCTGGTCCATGACGTGGCTGGCAACGTCGTCGCCACCGTCCTCGTAGCCGTAGCCCTCGCGGCCTGGCGATGGAACAGGAGGAGTCGGGCTCGGAATGCTCCGCAGCCCGAGCCCGACTCTCCCGAGTGACCGGTGCTGGCGGTGCGGGGACGTGGCGGCCCGAAGCCGGCCGCCCAGCGGAGGGGCCGCCCGATAGCCAGCCAGCACCAGGGAGACACGACGGGCAGTCAAGGGTGCGCAGCGCGCACCGCGCAGCGACGCCGAAGGCGCCCTTGACGGCCCGGCGGGACCCGAACACTGCACGAGCGGGCGGCCCCAGTCCGTCCACCTGCGGGCATGACGAGACCCCCGGCAGATGCTGCCGAGGGTCTGGTTCCTGCTCGTGGCCGACGGGCTCTCTCACCCCTGGTAGGCGATCGGGCCGAGGCCCTGGTGCGCCCTGTCCAGGCCTCCGCGGAGGGTCTCCGCCGCGCCGGCCCGCGATGGTCAGTCCGTCGTGTACGGCCTGGAGGTCGTCGACGAGGGTGCCCTTGTCGCTGCGGAGGTGCCCACCGGCTTCCAGGTTCTTCATGAAGGCGGCGATCTGCTCGACTGCCTGCGGCAGCCGGCTCGCCATCACAGAGAGGCTGGCGACCGTGCTGTAGGCGTCGCCGAGGTACTCGAACCCGTCCTGGGGGGAGCGGGTCAGATGGTTGAGGTCCCGGATCGCCTCGGCGGGGTGTCGGCTACTGCGGGAGCGGTCTTCTCGGCCATGGGTTCGGGTCCACCGAAGCACGATAGTTGTCACATAGGCAGGCTGGTTGTCACCGACGGTGTTGTGGGCGGTTGAGCCTGAGCGCGACAGGTCGACAACTGTTGGCTGTTCACGAGGATGGGCTCTGGTCCACTTCTTGAGTTGAGTCAGAACCCGTTCTCGTGAACAAAGCCAGGCTGCTACTTCGGAGCCACCTTGCAGGCGGAAACCGCGGTTCCGTTAGTCACGCCGCCCGCCGTGAGGCCGGACACGCACTGCGCGTTGTCGCCGGTCAGCCCGGCGTAACAGGCCATTCGGACGGAGTCGGGGGCCTCTCCGCCCTGGAGCTCCCGCTCGACCTGGTTGATGCAGGCCGTGACGTCCGCGTGGGCGGTGGAGGCCGTGAAGGCCGCGCCGCCGAGCGCGAGGGCCAGGCCGGCAAGGACGCTTGCGATACGAGCGGACATGCGCATGGGACGTACCTGCTCTCCGGGATCGTCGCGCCGCCCAGGAGCTGGGCCTTGCCGGATCCGCGTGGAAACGGCGCCGGGCGCGCGTACCTCCTTCGACGCTAGATCAGCCCCCCGCGTCCCGCACCCGCTACGCCTTCCGCGCGGAGGTCCAGCCCTGGCGGCGGGACTTTCGGCCTGGTGCGGTGGCTTGCTTCTACCGTGGTGGGGTGGAGGTGGGGCGCCATGGTGTCTTTGCCGGAGGTCCGCCTCGATGTCGACGACGTCCTGGCGCTGCCCGCCAGGAGCGGCCGTCAGCGACCCCCAGGGAACCCCGCGACGACCTGCTGCCAGGCCGGCGCCGTGCTGGATGCCCTGGCCCTCTCCTGCACACCAGGCCCCTATCTGCCGGGCGAGGAGCCGTACGACGACGTCCCCGAACCGGTGAACTCCGCGGTGGAGCTGCGCACCGACGCGGCCACGCTCGCGGAGCGCCTGGCCGCCCACGACCGCATCCACGGGGCAGGGAAGACCTCACGCCCTCCGCAGCCCCGCAGCGAAGGGGACCGGGACGCCGAGCGGGACTCCGCCCGCGCCGACCTGCGCAAGATAGCCGCCCGCGAAGTCCGTCTGGGCGGCCCCGCCTGCCGTAGCTGGCACCGACACACCCCCCGCCGTGCTTCGCCTTCCCCCGGCCGCGGGGCACGGCCAGGGCCTGCAGCCTGACTGCGGGCGCCCATAGGGTCGGGCCATGAAGAACCCGACCGGCCACCCGCGCCGTGACCACTTACTGATCCTTTCAGAATGAGTTTGGCTCAGGGCTTGGCAGTTGGGCTGGCGGGCGGCAAGGTTCTGGATGTGTCGGATGATCTTGTGCCTGATGATCTGTGGGAACGTGTCGCCCCACTGCTTCCACCGCGCCCGCCGCGGCGTCGGCGGTATCCGGGCCGTCTGCCGGCAGACGATCGTGCCGCCTTGCGCGGGATCGTCTACGTCCTGCGTAAGGGTGTGTGGCCTGGGCAGATGTGCCGACCGAGAAGATCGGCTGCAGCGGGGTGACCTGCTGGCGGCGTCTGCGGGACTGGACCGAGGCCGGTGTGTGGCCACGTCTGCACGAGATCCTCCTGGCGGAACTTCGCAAGACGGGCCTGCTGGACATGGACGACGCTGCGGTCGACGGCTCTCACGTCAGGGCCTTGAAAGGGGGGCTCACACCGGACCTTCGCCGGTCGATCGCGCCCGTCCGGGCAGCAAGCACCACCTGATCACCGACCGCCACGGAACACCCCTCACCGTATCGCTGACCAACGGAAATCGGCACGACGTGACGCAGTTGACGCCGCTGCTGGACGCGATCCCCCGCATCCGCGGCCGACGCGGCCGCCCCCGTCATCGTCCGCGCCGGCTGTTCGCCGACCGCGGCTACGACTACGACAAGTACCGACGCCTACTCCGCGCCCGCGGCATCACGCCGAAGATCGCCCGCAAGGGGACCACCCACGGCTCCGGCCTGGGCAAGACCCGCTGGGTCGTCGAGCGGACCTTTGCCTGGCTCCACCAATTCAAACGCCTACGGACCCGTTACGAGACACGCGCCGACCTCCAACCTCGGACTGCTCCAACTCGCCTGCAGCATCATCTGCTTGAGACGACTCCGAACCTCATTCTGAAAGGATCAGTTAAGGCCGCTCGATGGGCTCCCTCGCCCGTGCCCTGGAAACCTTTTTCACCAGTCGCGGTCTGGCCATGGCCACCGACCAGGCCGAGCGGCTCGCGGCCGGCCGCCGGCAACGCCGCGTCCTCGCGGTCCCCGACCCACCGCGACCTTCGGTGGAGGCATTCTCCGACTTCATGATCCGCTCGCGTGAGCGATCCCGACGTGCCGGAACGCTGCCCCGCACCGATGCCACCATCGAAGCCGCACTGGCCATCGTGACCTCGCCCTGTTCCTCGCCGGCGAGCGCGGCAAGCAGCACTGGGCACTGACCGATGTGCACGATCTCGAAGCTTTCCTGGCCCGCTCGCCCGAGGCCCGAAAGCGTCGACTGGTGGTGCTCGGACAGTTCTTCCGCTTCGCACGTTCCCAGAAGATCATCCTCGTCGATCCCGCCCGCGGTCTGACCGCCCGAGGACCGAGCGGCTTCACCGGTGCGACGCTGACGCTTGATCAGCAACGTCTGCTGTTCCGCCGCTGGACAACGGATCCGGCCGTCCACCCGCACGAAGCCCTACTGGGCATGCTCGCCCTGTTGCACGGCGCCTCAAGCCGGGAGGTCAAAATGCTCCAGGCCGTTGACCTCGACTGTTGTGCACGGGCCGCCCGGCTCGGCAACCGCCCGCATCCGGTCGCTTTGGATCCGCCGTCCTGGGCGGCCGTGGAACGCTGCCTGGCCCACCGCGAAGACCAGTGAACGGACAACCCGCATGTGATGGTCACCCGCAGACGAAGTCCGGCCGTGGCCCGGCATCCACCGCCTACGTCAGTCACGTCCTCGACGCCTGCGGCTTCCCGCCCCGCATGATCCGCTGCACTCGACTGCTCGACCTGGTCAACACCATGGACCCAAGCTCGTCGCCGCCGCCTTCGGCATGGACCCCGAGGTCACCATGATCTACCTCGCCGACGACGTCGATCCGGGCCGCCTGCCTGGTGCATGACAGACGAGGCAAATTCGCTGGTCAAGGCAGTGCTCGATCTGCAGAATCAGCAGAATGCCGCGCTTCTTGTGTGACCCCTGCCGACATCCCCTCACCGGACCAGTAACCAAGGTGAGAATGCCGCCGCCGGTCCCGATGTCGGAGATCCCGGGCGTCCGGACACGTCCGGCCCGGACGCCCCGCGGCACCTATGCCAGGAATTTTCAGGTAAGCGATTTCGGCATCGACGTCCCTGGCTTCACCGTGCACCCTGACGACGTGATCGGCACAGAACGGCACCCCGACATCATGCGATCGACCGGCTGCTGCCAGGGCCCTTCGGGCACCGATGGTCTGAACCTCGTCTGCATGGGCTGTGCAAGCGAGGTCGGCACCCGGCAGGCAGATTGCTATACCGAGAACCAGGTGATCCTGGAGCCACGCGCGGTATGTCTCTCCTTTGCCGACGACTGATCACCCGCCCCAGCAGGGCTGAACCCGTCCCGTTTCGGCGCTGCCTGGCATAGGTTCGCCGGAACATGTGCGCTTTGCCGAACGACTCGTTCGAGGCGATGGCGACGCTGTTCTTCTCCTCGCGCTCGGTTCAGAACCTGGAAGGGGAGCTCGGCGCCGTGCCGGTCAAGTTCCATGTAGCCGAGCTCGTCGATGCAGAGGAGATCGACACGGCCGTAACGGCCGATGGTCTTGTTCAGCTGCTTCTCATCAGCTGCTTCGACCAGTTCGTTCACCAGCTTCGTGGCGAGCGTGTAGCGGACGCGGTAGCCCTTCATCGCGGCCTCGGTGCCCAGGGCGATCAGCAGGCGATGCCTGGCCCGGTGGGTGGCCACCCGGGCCGCTCGACCGCGGACAGCGCCGACGCCTTCGGCTTTCACTGGAGCCGCGAGGGCCAGTCCAGCAAGCACATCACCTTCGACTGGACCGGTCCGGAATAAGTACGCGCTCGCACCGCATCAATCGGTTGGCCCCGCCGTTCCCGCGGGACTGCTCGCCCGCCCTCGTCTGCCCTTGCTCGTCCACCGGAGTGGACAGTCGGGGGCGTCTACGTTTCAGCCGGCCTTCCTGCGCGCTGACAATCCTCGTATCAGGCGGGCGGCGCCAGCCGCATAGGCGATGCCGAAGAGGAGCGAGGCGAGGAACGCCAAGTGCCGGGAGAACCCGTCGATGAGCGGGAAGATCTGCCAGTGCGTCAGGTAGATGTACAAGGAGCTGGTTGCGAGGAGGCCGGCCAGTTGGTTGAGGCGCTCGCTGCTGGGGAGGCTGGGCACCCAGACCAGCAGCGCGAACCCGGCGATGATGATCACCTCGCGCCCCGGGTCGCCCGGAAAGAACCCCGGCACGGTGGCCAGGGCCGCTGCGGTGACCAGCAGGCGCTGTCGCACGGTGGTGGACTTGGCCGCCGCCCAGCCGAGCGCGAACAGCCAGAAGACGGTGATCGCGTCGGGGATCTGCTCGCGGGCGGGCAGGCCGACGAGGTCGTAGCGGGTGAGGAGTCCCAGGCCGGCGAGCGCAAGGGGAAGCGTGTACGGGAAGCGGCGCTCCGCCCGGTCCACGACGGGGAGGCTGAGGATCGCGACGGTGGCGAGCAGGATGTAGACCAGGGCCTCGATGAACCAGAACTGCATACCGCTCTTGAGGTCTTCCGGCCCGTAGACACTGTCGAGGAGGAAGAGGTTGGCGAGCGTGTAGTCGTCGTTGAGGAGCAGGATCAGGCCGATCCAGGCCATGCTCGGCAGTGCGACGCGGGCGATGCCGGTCCAGATCCGACGTATGCGTACGCGCCGTTCGGCGGCGGTGAGGTGGAAGCGGGCGAAGTTGTATCCGGCGACCGCGAGCAGGATGTGCGCCCCGCCCTTGATGCCGAAGACATGGATATGGGATCCGACGATGCAGAAGATCGCCAGGGCGCGGAGCGCGACGCTGGTTTCCAGCACCCGCTTGCGGGTGGAGGGAGCCGGCTGCTCGGGCGGCCGGAGGTCCCGGATCGGTGTCGTGTGCCAGTTGGCGGGCAGGTGGCCGAGCCGCTCTTCGAGCTGGATCGACATCTCTACGTACGAGAGCGAATCTCCGCCCAGCCTGACGAACGAGCTCTCGTCCGTCACGTCCGTGCGGTCGAGGACCCGTGCGAAGAGCAGGCAGAGGCTTTCCTGGACGCTATCCGTGGCGGTCTCGGGGCCGGGGCCGGTGGCGGAATCAGGCGCCTGGCGGCTCAGTTCGCGCACGGCCTGGTAATCGGGCTTGCCCGTGGCCAGGCGGGGGAGGTCTGGGAGGATGCGGACACGGACCGCACGGGCCGGCAGACCGCATTCGTCGGCCACGCGCCTGGCTATCCGGCGGGCATCCCGGTCGTGGTCGCCGACGGCCACGACACCGAGCGTCTCGTCGTCGCCGGTGCACAGGGCGGTGACGCCGTGTCGGGCGAGCATCGCCTCGACCTGCCCCGGGTCGATGCGCAGGCCGAGTATCTTCGCGAACCGGCTGCTCCGGCCGACAATCTCGTACAGACCCTCGGGTGTGCGGCGCGCGATGTCGCCGGTGTGGAGTTCGTGCACGGTCCGGCCCAGGGCGAGGTCGCCGGGGGTGTGGGCGTAGCCGAGCATGACGTTGGGGCCCGAGTAGACCAGCTCGCCAGTGTTCTCGTCGGGGTGGCCGGCGTGGCCGGGTATCTGCTGGAGGCGGAAGGAGCCGCCGGGGATGGCGATTCCGGCCGCCCCGGGGTGGGTTTCCGCAAGGTGCGGTGGCAGGTAGGCCATGCGGGCCGTCGCCTCGGTCTGGCCGTACATCACGAAGAGTTCCCAGCCTGCGGCGCGGCCGAGTGCTGCGTATCGCTGGACCTGGGCGGGTGCCAGGCGGCCGCCTGCCTGGGTGATGTAGCGCAGGTGGGGCAGGTCCATCTCGGCGAAGCCGACCCGGTCGAGCAGGTCGAAGGTGTACGGAACTCCGGCGAAGGTCGTTCCCCGACCCGCCCTGAAGAGGTCCCAGAAGCAGGTGTCGGCGACCGACAGGTCGCTCAGGATCAGTCCGGCGCCGCGCAGGAGGTGGCTGTGCACGACGGACAGGCCGTAGCAGTAGTGCAGGGGCAGGGTGGTCGCGGCGCGGTCGGTGTCCCGGATGTCCAGGTACTGCGCGATGGCCTCCGCGTTGGCCTGGAGGTTCTCGTATGACAGCCGGACGAGCTTCGGCGATCCGGTCGAGCCCGACGTGCTCAAGAGCAGGGCGAGGTCCGGGTGCAGCTCGTGCGTCGAGACCGCACGGCGCTCGTCGAGCAGCCATTCCCCGCCCTCGGGGTGCGCCACGACGTCCGGGTCGTACGCGTCGATCAGGGACTGGACGGCTTGCGGGTGGTCGCCCGGCACCAGGAGGATGGGGTGTCCGGCCGCGAGGGCGGCGAGATGGACGACGAGGGCGTCAACGGTGTTGGCACCGACCAGCAGGACCAGACGGCGTTCCCGGCCGAGGCGGTGGGCCGTCTCGGCCACGCGGGCGGCCAGCTCGGCGTAACTGACCCGACCGTCGGCTGTGACGACGGCGGTCCGGTCGCCGTGCGCGGCGAGGCCGAGGGCGAACGGGACGGACGCGGTGCCTGGGAACAGGTCGGGAAGGACTGTCACGGGCGCATCTTAGGAATGCCTTACCTCGCCGGATAGTCACAGGAACGTCACAGGCAGCTCATTGAAGATCCAATGAAAAATAAGCGGTAGGGTCGGCTCCGCCGATGCGTCGCCGCGGCCGAATTGTTGTGTGCGTCACTCTTGACCTTTAGGTTAGCTTTACCTTACTTATGGGGCGTTACCCCGTTCTCCGCTGCCCTTGCAGGAAGGCTTCCCATGCGACGCCCCTTGGTCCGACGCCTGACCGCGCTCTTCGCGGCGGCACTCCTCCTGCCCGTGGTCGCAGGCTGCGGCGTCGACGAGGACGACGCGGGGCTCGTGATCTACTCGGGCCGCAACGAGAAGCTGGTCAAGCCCCTCCTCGACGAGCTGGAGAAAGCCGTCGGCACCACCGTCGCCGTCCGCTACGGCGAGAGCGCCGAACTCGCCGCCCAGATCCAGGAAGAGGGCGGCAAGACCAAGGCGGGCCTGTTCTTCTCCCAGGACGCCGGCGCCCTCGGGGCCCTGTCCACGAAGGGCCTGTTGGAGAAGCTTCCGCAGGAATCCCTCGACAAGGTGGGCACCGGCTTCCGCGGCGGTGCGGGTGACTGGGTGGGCACCTCCGGACGCTCCCGCGTCCTCGCCTACAACCCCGACCAGGTCGCCAAGGCCCCGGACACCGTCCACGACCTGGTCAAGCCGGAGTGGAAGGGCAAGATCGGCTACGTGCCGACCAACGCCTCCTTCCAGGCCTTCGTCACCGGCATGCGCGTCCTGGAGGGCGACGACGCCACCCGCACCTGGCTCAAGGGCCTGAAGGCCAACGAGCCGAAGGTGTACGACAACAACCTCAAGGTGCTCGACGCCGTCGGCAAGGGCGAGGTCTCGCTCGGCCTGATCAACCACTACTACTGGTACGAGCGCGTCGCCGAGAAGGGCGAGAGCAAGGTCAAGGCGAAGATCCACTTCTTGCCCGGGGGAGACCCGGGCGCCCTCGTCAATGTCGCCGGTGTCGGCATCGTCAAGGGCAGCGACCAGGCCCCGGCCGCCCAGAAGGCCGTCGACTTCCTGCTCTCCGAGAAGGCGCAGAAGTACTTCGCCGAGGACACGAAGGAATACCCGCTCGCGGCAGGTGTGACCAGCACGGTCAAGGGCCTTCCGCCACTGGCCTCCCTGGATCCCCCGAAGATCGACCTGGGCAAGCTGGAATCGCTTCAGGAGACCTTGAAGATGCTTCAGGAAGCCGGGATGGTCTGACGCGTCATGCCCTCCACGGATCCCGTCACGCCGACGGATCCCGCCACTGCCAACCGCCCGGCCGGCGCCGCCACGCCGCCCGGGCGGTGGCGTGCCGGGCGCCGA